>CAIOHW010000307.1 GCA_903858195.1 Oligoflexia bacterium
CGATCAGGCCGAGCTCCTCGCCGAGGTCGTAGGCGAGGTAGGTGCGAAACAGCACGCCGAGGAACCGCGCGGGCGAAAATCCCGCAAGGGCCGGGTGCAGGGACGGTCCCGGAGCAGGGACATTCACGGGCACGTCCGTTTCGGGAGCGCGCTCCTGAAACCCGAAAACGGGCTCGTTCACCGGTGCGGGTGGATCGGCCCGCGTTGCGGGGTCTGAACCGACGTACGAAACCGACCCGTGGGTTCGGATCAGCGAACCCAGCGCGGCGTCAAAACTCGTGAAGAGCTTTCGAGACTCGAGAAAGCGGATTTCGGTCTTGGTCGGATGCACGTTCACATCGATCTCGCGCGGATCGACCTCGATGAAGGCGCAGGCGGCTGGAAAACGCCCCGGAAGCAGGGCCTGACGGAAGGGCCCGAGCATCGCCTGCTGGATCAGCCGGTCGCGAAGCGCGCGGCCGTTCACGAGCTGCACGAGGTTTCGCGTGTGCGAAAGGCTCATGCCCTGGATCCAGTAGATCGTGAGCCTGAAGCCCGGGCCGGCATTGGCTTCTGCCATGCGGATCGGAAAATCCTGACCCTCGGCCACGATCGCGCGCACCCGTTCTTCCTGCGTTTGCGGGCGAAGGCTGAGCATGTCCCGTCCGTCCGAGATGAGCCTGAAGCCCACTCCCGGATGGGCAAGCGAGAGCCGTTCGATCCACTCACGGACGGCCGAAGCCTCGGCGCCTGCGCTTTTTAGGAATTTCAGGCGGGCGGGAATCTGCGAAAACAGCCCTTCTGCCCGGATGCGGGTGCCGTGCGGTGATCCTAGAAAGTGGCCGAATGTAGTGGCCTTTGGCTTGGGTGAGCTCAATTCCTGGGTGGAGTGATCGAGCGAAACCGAATGCGCATCGGACGAGGATCCATCGCGAGGGCGCGAGAGCACCTCGAGTCGGCTCACTGCCCCGATGCTGGCAAGCGCCTCGCCGCGAAAACCCAGAGTGCCAAGCCTCTCGAGATCCTCGAGCGCGCGGATCTTGCTCGTGGCGTGCCGGGCAAGTGCAAGCGGAAGCTCGGATGGCTCGATGCCGTGGCCGTTATCGATCACTTCGATCAGTGCCTTGCCGCCGTCGGCGAGTTGGACGCAGATCTCGGTTGCGCCGGCATCAAGCGAGTTTTCGATGAGTTCCTTGACCACTGCCGCGGGTCTTTCGATCACTTCGCCGGCTGCGATCTGCTCGGCTACCCGTGGTGAAAGGCGTTCAATGCGCATGGACGAGAGGCTCTAGCGTGAGGCGACGTTGACGCGGTTTCGGCCGCCGGATTTTGCTGCGTACAGGGCCTTGTCGGCGGTCCGAAGCAGCGTCTGGGCAGATTCAGTCTGCGAGTCGAGCTGAGCGACACCCATGCTCACTGTGACCGGAATGCGCTTTTGCTCGTAGATGAACAGGTGCTCTTCGACGAGCTTGCGAATCGTCTCGGCCTGCTCGCGAGCCTGTTCGGAGTTGGCATTGCCCATGAGGATGACGAACTCCTCGCCTCCGTAGCGGCCGAACACATCCTTGGGCCGCAGGGCCGAGGTCGAGATGAGGCGGGTGATCTCCTTGAGAACGAAATCGCCTGCGTCGTGGCCGTAGGTGTCGTTGATCTTCTTGAAGTGATCGAGGTCGAAGAACACCACCGAGAAGTCCGAGTGCAGTGCCTTGTGTCGCTTGAACTCGACTTCGATGGCCTGAAGCAGGAAGCCCTTGTTGTAGATGCTGGTCATCGAGTCGATGTTTGCCGCATCGCCGAGGTTTCCGTAATAGAGCGTCTCGATCTCGCCTGCCGGGAGGAACTTGAAATGAGTCGTGCCCATTCCAATCAGGTCTTCTTTGGAAAGCTGTACGGGCTTGCCCGGCTCACAAGCCTTGCCGTTCACTTTGGTGCCGTTTGAGGAGTTTTTATCGACCAGCACCATCTGGTCGCCCTGCTTGATCAGCACGGCATGCTTGCGCGAAACATTGGCGTCCTGCACCACGATGTCGGCAGTGGGGTCACGGCCGAGCACGGTCTCGTCCTGGGTGAGAAAGTAGCGATGCCCCTGAGGGGTGCCGCGCACGACAATCAGGCAGGCGGGCTGTTGGGCAGCGCGCTCGCGTTCGGCCCGGATGGTCTCCGGGTCGCCTTTCATCATGGCTGTTTTATCGGCTGATTCGGCTGTCACGTGGGCCAGACACTAACGGCAGTGGGCAGGGCGCGTCAATGGACCCTTCATGAGTCCCTGAGCGGTCCCTTAGCGGTCCGAAGACTCGCGACCGAGCCTGAGGCGGTGCACCGGCGACTCGCGGTCGCCCTCGCTGGCGGCATCACGAGCCCGCCTGCGCGACTGCTCCAGGGCCTCGCGGATGTAGACCTTTCCCTCTTCGACCCCGGGCTGGTCAAAGGGGTTGATCCCCCAGAGTGTTCCGGTCAGGGATGTGAGCATGCACAAGGCAAAGAGCAGCGCCCCGAGCGATGCCTCATCGAGGGAGTCGAGCTGCAGCGTGATCTGGCCCCTGCCGCGCCGGCTCATGACCAGCGATGTGGCCTGATATTCGGCCGTAAGAAGCTCGTCGAGCGTATGGCCCTCAAGGAGCTCGAACGCGGGGTACTGTCCCCGGGTGGGGGAAAGGGGGGAGCGCGGGATGCGAACGGGATCTTGAACCTCACCCGATGTCATGAACCAGGTGATCTTGTCGTCCGGCCCGTCCCGGAGCAGCTGAAGGATGCTGTGCTGGTCGGTGGCGCCGACGGAGGCAAGCGGCGTGAAGCCCTTGCCATCCTTGCCAAGGCTCTCGCCCCAGAGCTGGACAAACCAGTTGCCCACGAGCCTGAGGCGCGTCGAGTAGGGCATGCAGACATGGGTCGGGCGTGAGGCTGCATGACGGATGAGTTCGAGCGCCAGAATCGAAAGCGGGCTTTTCTCGGGGTTTGCCTTCTCGCAATGGTCGCGCACCTGGCGAGCGCCCTTCATGAAGGCCTCGGTATCGAGGCCCGCAAGCTCGGCCGCAAGAAGGCCCACTGGACTAAAGATGCTGAATCGCCCGCCGATCGAAGGGGCGATGGGGAGCGTGCGTACTCCGTGATCGTCGGCAAACCGGCGCAGGTCGCCTCGAAGCGGGTCGGTCAGCGCCACAAGGTGGGTTTTCCAGCGAGGCTTGCCGAGCCATTCGAGGGCTAGCAGAAGCTGCGCCATGGTCTCAAAGGTGGTGCCCGATTTGGTGACCGCGCACACGAGGGTCGACTCGGGGTCGAGCTCTGAGAGGGTGAGCTTCCAGTCGATCGGGTCAGGGTTCTCAACAAAATGAAAACTCAGCCGGCGGTCGCGGCGTCGATGCTCAAGGGCTGAGAGCAGGCAGATCGGACCGAGCGCGCTCCCGCCAATGCCCAGAAACAAGACGTCCTTGAACCTGGGGTCTGCGAGCAGATCGGCCGCAAGTTTGCGGGTGGCTTCGTGGGCCGAGAGCTCTTCGCGCACGGGCGAGTGGTAGAATCCCACCTCGTCGCGATCGAACTGGCCCTTGAGCCGGGTCCAGGCGTCAGCAATCCCGAGCGCCGGAGCCGTCAAGGCAGACGATGCAGCCGGAAGCGAGTGCACTCCCGTCCAGTCCATTCTCAGCGGGGAGGCGCCCAGACGCGCTGCGGTTGCGGTCGACATCGTTTAGAACTCCTTTTGCTGGTGCACGGCGCGACCGATGATCATGCGCTGCACTTGATTGGTGCCTTCCACGATCTGCAGAACTTTGGCTTCGCGCATGAGGCGCTCGACCGGAAAATCCTGCGTGTAGCCCGATCCCCCGAGGATCTGTACGGCATCGGTCGTGACCTGCATGGCCATGTCGGTAGCGGCAAGCTTGGCCATCGAGGCCTCGGTTGCAAACGGGAGTCCGTTATCCTTGAGCCAGGCTGCGCGCTGCACGAGCAGGCGCGCGGAGTCGAGGCTCGTTGCCATGTCGGCCAGCATGAACTGCACTCCCTGAAGCTCTCCAATGGGGCGTCCGAACTGCTGGCGCTCGCGTGAGTGATGGGCGGCGGTTTCGAGGGCGGTAGCCGCCACACCGAGCGCCACGGCGGCAATCGTGATCCGGCCTGCGTAAAGCGCGTTCATCGCGACTTGGAAGCCCGCTCCTTCGGCGCCCACGCGATTTTCAATCGGCACGCGCACATTTTCGAGAACGCACTCCATCGTGTGCGAGATGTGAAGCCCCATCTTCTTTTCGCGCTTGCCCATCCGAAGTCCCGGCGTGTCCTTTTCGAGGATGAAGGCCGAGATGCCCTTGGGGCCTGGGCCGCCCGTACGCGCCATGAGCAGAATCGTCGAGGCGCTGTCGGCCTGCGTGGTCCAGAGCTTGGTGCCGTTCAGGATGTAATGGCTGCCATCGAGCCTTGCCGTCGTGCGAAGCGATCCTGCGTCTGAGCCCGAGGAGGCTTCTGAGAGGCTAAAAGATCCGATGGCTTTTCCGGAGGCCAGAGGCGGGATGTACTTGGACTTCTGCGCGTCAGTCCCGCCTTCGGTGAGGATCACCTGGGGGAGTCCCGTGACGGCAACGCTGATGGCGTAGGCGGCGCTTGCGCGAGCGATTTCCTCGAGTGCGACGATGTACTCCTGATAGCCGAGCCCCGCGCCCCCGAGCGCCTCGGGAACGGGAATCCCCGTCAGGCCAAGCTCTCCCAGACCTGCGATGATCTCGGGGCGAAAGGTTCCCGTCTCTTCATCGTGCTCGACGATGGGCCAGATGTTCTTTTTGACGAATCGGCGCGCAAGCTCTCGAAGCTCGCTCTGGACGGGAGTCAGCTCAAAGTTCATGCGCTCTGTATATCAGCCCGATGCGGCATCGCCCAGCATTTGGCGGGCAATAATCACGCGAAGGATCTCGTTGGTTCCGGCGCCGATCTCGATGAGCTTGGCATCGCGCATGTACCGCTCGACCGGAAACTCCCGGATATAGCCATAGCCCCCGAGGATCTGGATGCACTCAAGCCCCACCTTGGTGGCCATCTGGGCGCTCGTGAGCTTGGCCTTGGCGGCCATCATCGAGGCTTCCTTGCCCACCATCTTGCCCTCGTCCCACATCTTGGCGCAGGTGTAGGTGAGCGCGCGGCAGGCTTCGTACCAGGAGGAGGCCTCTGCGAGGCGTTCTTGAATGGGTCCAAAGCTTCCGATGGCCTTGTCAAACTGCTTGCGGTCGCGGGCGTAGAGGGTGGCTGCCTCGATCGAGGCACGAGCCAGGCCAAGCGAGATGCCCGCGATGGTGACGCGCTCGAGGTCGAGGTTGCGCATCATCATCTTGAGGCTTTCGCCCTCGCTGCCCACGCGGTTCTCAATGCCGATTCGGCAGTTTTCGAAAACGAGCTCGCCCGTGGGCGAAGCTCGCATTCCCATCTTGGAAAACTTCTTGCCGGTCGAAAATCCGGGCGTGCCCTTCTCGACAAGAAAGGTGGAGATGTCTTTCTTGGTTTCGCCGGTCTTGGCGTAGCAGTAAAAAAATTCGCCGCAGGGCCCGTTGGTGATGAAGGTCTTCGAACCATTGAGGACATAGGCCTCGCCGTCCGGGGTCTTCACGGCTTTCGTGCGCATGCCGAGTGCGTCCGAGCCCGAGCCCGGCTCGGTCATGCCCATTCCGCCGATCCATTCGCCCGAGAGGAGTTTGGGGAGGTAGCGCGCCTTTTGTTCGGCGTTTCCGTTTTGAGCGACCTGATTGAGGCAAAGAATCGAGTGGGCGAGGTAGGAAAGGGCGGTCGAAGCATCCACGGTCGCGACTTCCTCGAAGGCAAGCGTGGTGGCCACGGCACCGAGTCCGGCGCCTCCATCGTTCTCGGGCACCGTGATGCCGAGCAGTCCAAGCTCTCCGAGTTTGCGCATGGCTTCGCGATTGAAGCCTTCTTCTGCGTCGAGTTTCTCGATCTTGGGGGCGAGTTCGGTCTTCGCAAACTGACGCACCGTGTCTTGGAGCAGCTTTTCTTCGTCAGAAAAAAACCACATCGGTGGGGCACTCCTTGAAATTTGATTGACGCATGCAATACTTGATCGCGTGCTGGGGATCGACAGAAATCATCATACCACTTCACCCTTGAGATTGTTGGTGAACTATTGGGAATTTCGCCCGACCGCTTTGGTCGAGCGATTGGATACTCTTGTCCAACAGGGCGTAACAGAAGTGGTGAGCTTCATTCCCTGGCAGGTGATCGAAGGAGATATTCAGCACCTGCTGTCCAAGTTTCTTCACGCCGCCGCCGAGCGCTCGATCTCAGTCCATTTGATTGCGTCTCCTGAGCTGGGTCTCTCGACTCCGAGCTCAGGAATTCCCAAGGATTTGCTCGCTCGGCAGGACTGCCTTGCCGTGCATGCCGACGGAGGGCAGGTGGTGTCGCCTGCTGCACCGAACTTTCATGCCGTGCCCTCGCTCCATGCGCCGGAGCTTCAAAAGCGTTTTCAGAACTACCTCTCTCGCATCGACCACGTGCTCGGAGACGTGCAAAAGCGCGGGTCATCAGGGGTGCTCGATCGGGTTTCGCTCGTTCTGACCGGAAGCTTCTGGAAGTACTACCGCTCTCCCAAGATGAGCAGCCTCGCCGCGTTTGGCGGGCTTGCCGGCGACTTTTCGGGCGCCGTGGGCCTGCAGCTTCGTTCGCGCATCGAGAGCCGGTTTGCGCAGCCCGAGTTCGCGGATCCCACGCCGGCCTCGGCCAATCGCTGGAAGGTCAAGGGACTCGAGCATGTCAATCGTCGCTGGTTCATGCAGGACGCAGAAGACCAGTTTCGCGCCCGTAATAGCCAGTTTTTCGGCAGGCGGTCGCTCTCGCTTCCGGTCGGTCAGGTGGAGCTTTTCACTCCCGAGGTCGATCCTTCGCTCCTTTACTCGCAGATCATTGCGCTGGGCGCCGGATCGCGTCCCGGTTTTGCTGCCCTGAGCGGCCTCGTGGATGAAGCCGCGAGTCGTCGGGCAGAGGTCGAAGGTGTTGCTGCAGCCCCATGGGTGCATTGGACGGGCAACGCCGCCTTTGCTTCGCTCCTGGACAGCGAAAAACAGTTCCTGATTCTGAAGTCGATTCTCCTGCTTGCCTCTCAGGGGGGCGGGGTGCTCGTTGATTCTGACGAGTGGTTCACGCTCTCAGAGGGGTTTCGCAGGCGCGCCGATGCGCTCTCGCGTTCGCTCGCCGTGGGCGATTACCGTCTCAGGCAGCGTGCCTTCTATCTCAATTCGCACCTCTGGTCTTCGGGCGGGGATCTCTGGCAGGAGCTCAAGGGCAGGCTAGGGTCGCTCAGTCGCATGATTGCCTCGGATGACCTGCTCCGGGGTGATGAGGGAATGGATGCCGATCTCCTGGTGGTCGACCCCACCGTCATCCTGACTCGCTCACGCATGGTGCATCTACTGACCTGGACGCGCGCCGGGCGCGTCACGGCGATTCCGCGAAGCCTGCTCTACACCGAGTCGGCGCGTTCGGAGCTCGTGCGGATGTGCCAGGGTGCAGAACGCATGGATCTGCACATGGGGCTTCCGTTTGAACTCTACCCCATGGGTGAGGGAAAGCTCGTCGTGTACGACGCTCATGCCCTTGAAAAGGCGGAGAGCTCGGAGACGGGACTTCAGTTTATCCAATCGCTTCTGGGCCTTGCCGGCATCAAGAATCCCTGCACGACCAGCGACTCGCGTCTGGAGGTGGTTGGACTCGAACGCCGTGGCGGCGGCAGGGGCATCTTCGTGCTCAACCCGTCGACCCGATTGGTCGAGGCTGACCTGCTGTTTGCCAACGAAGTCCGAATCGGTGACCTGGGTGAGCAGCTCGGGCGCGAGCTTCAGGCTGGCGACGGCCCATCAGGCGATGCCGTGGCTTCGCAGCGCTTCCATCTTGCAGCGCCTCCCTGCGGCGTCATGCCCATGGAAGTGATGGACTGCGAGTGGGAAGACGAGCTTGAGCGCAGGCAGGCGATGCGCGTGATGGAAGAAACGCAGATTGCCGCGGTTTCAGCCGCTGCAACCGAACTTGCCGGCTGGGAGACGAGCACATGGAACTGACCCAGGACTGGCGCGGGCTCCAGAGGACGTTTTTTCCGGTTCGAAAAGAAAGTGCCGATTCAAACGCGCCCATTCATGTCGTCGAGGATTCGGGTGTCCTGCTTGCGGTGCACTCGGATTCGGAAGACCTCTCGTCATGGAAGGGAATGACGGTCGAGGAGCTGCGCGCCCAATTTCCACAGCGCGCGTTGGTGTCTGCCTCGCAGTCGAACCTCGATCGCTGGCTGGTAGAGTCGCTCGCCGAGGCCCATCTTCCGGCCCAGATCAGTGCAATCCGTCAGTCCTGGACCACCGCCAGTCCGGACGCAGCGGGCTCGCTTTCGGGCAGGCTCCATTTCCTGATCGACGCGCTGGAGCGCTCCTGGTGGAGTCGCGTGCTGCCGTCGTCCTACGGTCTTCTGCTGCGGCTTGAGGGCGAGCAGGGGAGTACAGAAGACTTCTTGTTGGTTTATCGCAAGGGGAGGCTTGAGCAATTTGGTGCTCCAGACCTGAGCTTTCTGGGAGCCGATCGCCGTGCGAGTCTTGCTGATGTGGGGCGATACATCGGGGAGCGCGCCGGTGTGCCGGTGCAGTCCGTGCTGATGTCGATGGATGACTGGAGGCGCTGGTCAGATCAGGCGCATCCCTGGAAGGAGATCGCCTGGGCGATCCAGTCCAAGCGGGTCGGACTTGTGCCTTTTCGGTGGCAGTGGGTGGGGCTTGTGGCCACTCGCGGCTTCATCGGTCTATAACCATCTGTTTTAACAGAATATTCTTAACGTTGCCGGAACGCGTCAAAAGCGCTAAGACGTGCAGCGTCAAATGATCTACTTTCAATCCCTCACCAAGTCAGAGCTGGTCGAAATGCTCACCCCGGTCAGTCGCGAGCTTCTTGAAAAGAAGCTTCGGCGCGACACCGTGCGCACTCCCGAGCTCGAGGCGTCGCTGGATCAAAAAGCCGCTCAGCAGGCTCGCTACCGCGCCAAGCAGATGTTCTCGTGGGTGTACCAGCGTGGAGTCACCGACTGGGGGGCCATGTCGGATCTCTCCAAGGACCTTCGGCAATGGTGCGTCGAAAACCTACCGATCTTTAGACTGAATAGCCGCATCACCAAGCAGGCTCAGGATGGCACCCACAAGTTCTTGTGGGACCTCGGCGACAACAAGACCATCGAGAGCGTGATCATTCCTGCAGCACTTCAGGAAAAAGAAGAAGATGAGGCCTTCGATCAGGGCTACGATGAAGGCAAACGCTTTGCCGGTCGCGAAACCGACACCCAGGACCTGAAGTCCGATCGCTGGAAGCGGCTTACGGCCTGCATCTCAAGCCAGGTGGGTTGCGCCATGGGCTGCAAATTCTGCCTGACGGGAATTCAGGGCCTCGATCGCCATCTGGGCGTGCACGAGATCGTGACCCAGGTGCATGAGCTCCGGATGCTTGCTCCCATCACCAACATCGTCTTCATGGGAATGGGCGAGCCGCTCCACAACCTCGATCATGTCTCCAAGGCCTGCCAGATCCTGCTCGACGAAGACGGCCTGAATTTTTCGAAACGCAAGGTCACCGTGAGCACGAGCGGGATCGTTCCCGCCATCGACGAGCTCGGCAGGCGCGTGGACGTCTCGCTTGCGATCTCGCTCAACGGCACCACCGACGAGCAGCGCTCACTGGTGATGCCGGTGAATCGTCGCTGGAACATCGACGCTCTCATGGACGCCTGCAGGCGGTTTCCGCTCGGGCCCCATCGGCGCATTACGTTTGAGTATGTGATGCTCCAGGGCATCAACGACACGCTCGAGGACGCCGCTCGTATCGTGGGTCTCACGCGCGGCATTCCCTCCAAGATCAACCTGATTCCGTTCAATGAACATCCGGGCTCCGAGTTCAAGCGTCCCTCGGACGAGACGGTCAAGAAGTTCCAACGCTACCTGATCGACCGCAGGCTCACGGCCACGGTTCGAATCTCGCGCGGACGCGACATCCTGGCCGCCTGCGGCCAGCTTCGCAGCATCTTCGGCACGGCCCGCGGCACGGAGAAGCATAGGGACTGGAAAGAACTTCCGGTCTTGAACGCGTCAAGCTGAGTGGGAGGGCCTGGGCCTTCTGCGAATCAGCCCGCTGTACTGCGCACTCGTGGGCTTTTGCCGCTGGTCGGTAGGGCCGGGCCGACTCAAGGGGAGCTTGGTTTCCGGGGCCATTGCTAGCGCAATCGGCTCGGGAGGCGGGCGCTGAATGTCGGCAAGGGTCGGAAAGGGTTTGGGAGCCTCAAGGCGAGGGATGGTCACCTCGCCGGTTGCGTCCCGGCGGCGCTTTTCGCGGAGCTCACTGGGTGTCAGGATCTTGCTGTTTGTTTTTTCTCCCATCCGCTGGTCTCCCGTCAGCCCCTGGCCTTTTTGGCAAGCCTCTTGACCGCAAGCCACTGGTCGAACTCTTCAATGCTCTTGTAGCTCCTGAGCGACTGCTCGGTTTCCTGCAAAAGCGTGCGGAGCTCCGGGCCCCGCAGCGCCGCTTCGGGGAGCTGCATTCCGTTGCCCATGAGTTCGTCCACCATCTCGGGGGCCTGCAGCCTGAGCTGGCTCTGAAGCTCGGAGCGGACTCGTAGCCAACGGGCCTCGCCCTCGGCGCCCTGGGCCAGCAGAGAGAGCCTGAAGCGATCTACCAGGGCCCGCGTATTCATGGCCGACGCCTTCTGTACATCGGCCTTGCCCAGAGTCCTGAGCAGCGCATGCCTGCTCTGCTGGAGCTCCTTGAGATGGAGGAGGCGGGAATTCAGCCCGGGAATCCCCTCGATCGTGAAGGTGGCAAGCCAGTCGCGCTTTCCGCGCGGGAGCTTTTCGATCACTTCTGAAAAAAGTTCATTCTTCTCGCTGAGCACCTTTCCCAGGTCATCGTGTCGTGCGGCCTCGAGCAACTCGTCGATCTTGCCCAGCAGCTCACGATGCTCAAGGATCCTGCGCCTCCTGAAATTAAAGCCCCAGTTCGCATCGCGGCCCGCACTTTTGGCGAGCTTGGTCCGGAGGCCCTTCAAGAAGCCCGTGAAATCCTCGGTCCGGTTCTTAAAGACCTCGGCATAGAGCTCACCCGAGCGGCGGACCACCTCCTCCGGGTTTTTGACGACAAGCTCCACCGGCTTGCTGACCTCGGAGATGACTTGCGCTGCGAATCGCGAAGGGCTTGCCATGGCCTTGCTGAGAGTGCGGTAGCCAAAGACATATTCGGCGGTGACGGACTCGGCATCGTGGGTGGCGCGTTTGGCAAACTCCCTTAAGCTTGCCTTCTCGGCGGCCGAGATGCCGGGTTTTGCGGCCTTCATGAGGGCTGTGGTGGCACGAGCGGAGGCCTGGAGTCCCACCGAGAGGGGCTTGATGATCGGGAGCGCAAAGAGGATGTTCAAGCCCACGCCCCAGGTTTTCATGGAGCTGACTTCGCCGCGCAGTTGGTTCACCGACTGCTCGTTGGTGAGCCTGAGCTCTTCGAACATCTCGGCAAATCTCACCCTTTCTTCGGCGTTGGGGATTTCATCGAGCCACATCTTGGGGATGGCAATGGCTCCGATCCCGGCAGAGCCGATCGCCATGGCACCCGAGGCTGCGGCACAGGCTGTTGCAAGTGCCGGGGAGGCAAGTCCCCCCGTGGCAACCGTCAGGGCGAGAGTCGAGCCCACGAGCAGCACTCCCGCCAGAACGGACATTTTGATCTCGCTCCAGTCCTTTTCGGAGAGTCGGTCGATCTCGTCCTGAACCTCGGGAGGCAATCCCTGCAGTCCGAGCTCGCGATTCAGGGCATCCTGCGCCTTGAAGGTCGAGAGCACGATGGTCTTGAGCTTCTCGTGGTTTTCGGGCTTGATCGAGCAGAGCTCGGCCATGGCCTTCTGGAGTGCGTCGAACTTCCGGGCTGCCGCCTTTTCGATGACTTCGGTGTAAAGCGGCCGCTTGAGCTCGGCATCCAGCTCAAGCAGGGCAGACCTCGCCTCACGGCCCGCCTCGGAGGGGTCATCGAGTTCGTAATCCCGGGCGTATTGTTCAAAAAGCCTGTCCTGCTCCGCTGGGTTTCCGCGCGCCTGATAGAGGGACTGAATGAGGCTGCCCTTGGAGCCGATGTCGCTGTCAAATACGGCGCGCGAGTGCTCCGTATATTGGGTTTTGGCCCGCTCGTTTGCCGGGCTGATGGCGATGGCTGCTGCGGCCTGCGCGCCCTCGGGGCTGAGCACCCTCCGGGAGCTGATGTCGTTGATGATGGAATAGTAATCGCGCTTCGGGTCGATGCCCGATGCCGGCGCCAGGAACAGATTGTCATTCTGCTCGTCCTGCTGGTCGCGGATCGTGCGCCAGAAATCGCCCTTCTGATTCATCGAGAGCACGCGGTTGGCAAGAAACGGCGTAGCCGGCTCATCGAGTCCGAGTTCGGCCATTGCGGAACGAAGGGCCTTGGCCCGCTTGTTGTCGCCCTTTTTTTCTGCCTGATGCACGTCGAGGAGCATCGCAAGCCTTGCGCCGGCAAAGGGATTCCGGTCGAGCTGGGATTCGAGAAGCTCCCACTCCGACATCCTTGCCGCTGGAAGGTGATTGAGCTCTGCCAGCGTATTCCAAGTCCGCTTGAGGTGCCCGTCAAAGAACTCCCGCTCCTCCCGCCCGAGCGGACCCATGGCATCGCCATCGGTCCGGTCCGGAAACTGGTACGAGCCGATCTTTTGGATCAGCATTTCGTAGTAGTCCCAGATCCGGTTCTTTCCAGAGGGTAACCCCGGACACTCGATCGCCATGGGGTCGAATGTGGATGGGGCTCCGCAGGCAAGGCCCAAGTGCAGGAGCCTCTGCCTGAGCTTGCCATCCCGGTTTTCGGGTTTTGCGAGGATGTCCATGAGACGCGCATTTTCACGCTGGCGTTTCTTTCGGGGGCTCTCGCCCGGTACATCCTGAACCCTGAACTGCGAGAGGGAGGGAAGGATCTCGCGATCGATCTGCCGTGCGAGCTCCTGAACGGCCCATTGGCGGTTGGCCGCGGGGCTCACGGATGGAGGGAACTCGATCTTGACGACATCGCGTGGCGCCTTGGACTGAAGCTTTGCCTTGAGCTCGGCTGGGACGGCCTCCTGCCAGAACGTGGCCTTGGTTTCGTTAAAATGCCGGATGAGCGCAGGAGGCGTCGGCTCATTGAGCCGCATCTCGGGATCGGGCTCGAGCGCAATGTATTGCATGACCTCATCCTGCGCGGCCTTGTAGTCGGTCTCGCCATCGGGTTTTTCATGCAATGAGGCGAGCCGCTCTACGGCGGAACCCGCCCTCAGGCCGACCACCGTTTCGTAGGCATCCCGATCATCGATGGCTGGCTCCACTGGGCGCCGGTTGGGTGCCTGGCCCGGGAGATTTTCGAGCAGCTCGATCGCGTGGTCAGCAGCGCGCCGAAGCTCGAATGGGGTGTAGCCCAGAAAGCCCTTGGAGTTTGAGCCGCCTTTTCCGCCAAGGTCCTGGTTTTCGAATGCCTCGCGATACTGCGGATCCAGCACGGAAAGTCCGTTGGCCTCCATGAAAGCACTGAGGCGCTCCTGTCGGGCCTCATCTGAAAGCGGCACGACCTCAATCGACCGGGGCAGCTCACCGCTCAGTCGCTCGCGGCAGGCCGCGGGAATGGGGATCGGCCGGGAGTCACCCGCGAGCTTTCTTGCATCCTGCATTTGCGTCAGCATGAGCGAGAGCGTGGTGAGCTTGAGCGCTTGGGCGTAATTTCGGGGAGTGGGGGCCTGCGCGGCGGCGATGGCATCGATCGTGAGGAGGCCCGCTGGGTTCAGTCCGATGTCGAGATCCAGTGCACCGTCGGGTTGGCAGGCGCGCGCCTCGAAGCCGAGGAATTTCAGCAGCTCTTCGGCGCCCTCGCGCGTGTAACCCGGATCGTTCTCAAGCATTTCGGCGGGGATGCGCGGAATCAGCGAATCAAAAAACGCCCGATCCGCGAAGCCAGGAGCCTTCTCTCCCAGAAGCGCCGTGATCTGCCGAAGCGGGAGCAGTTGGTCACTCAAAAATGCCGTGAGTGCGGCAAACCTCTCCCTCGCAGGAAGCGTTGGGTCTGCCAGGATCGCCTTGGCGCGCGCAGAGAAGCTGCGGGCGTCATTGTACGCGTTTTTGATGAGGTGATGGTTGGCATCGTAGGGGCTCTTATTGTCCGGATCCTTGTGCTCCTCCATCTGGCGGCGTGAGAGCGTCTTGGAAAGACCCTCTCTTTCCTTGCCGTCGCCGAGCAGGAATTCGCGGGAGGATTTGAGATCTTTGATGAAGGTCTGGGTTTTCTCGCTCAGCGGAGCTCTGGGGCGGGGTGGAGAATGGGGATCCTGAGGGTTCTGGGGGTCCTGGCTGCTCTCGTCCACCACGAGGTCGAGCGCGTCTTGATAAGTCGGCATCGCGAATGCGTAGGGTGGCAACGCGAGCGTGAGCGCCAGCAGGGCTGCAGTGGCTCGAAAGAGGGTCCTCATCCTTGGACGTATCGGCAGGCGGGGGCCGGGACTCAAGTTTTGTCGTCCGCCGGCCGAAAAGAAGAGGCATGGCTTTCACGTTCAATCGTCCACCGCTCCTGGCTCTGGTTCTGGTTGCCGCACTTTCGGGTGCCGGGTGCTCGCTCCCTGGGGCGCGGCCCGGAGCGCTGCGCGAGCCGGCTGGTATTCCGGGAGGCAGCGGGGGCCTGCTGAGGCTCGTGCTCGGTTCTCTAGGCTCAGGAGCGGTCGAGGCAGTGGATGGCCAAATCGCCGGCTGGGTGCTCGCGCGCAAGGGTGCTGCCAGCAGCCTTGAGGCCGGCGACTGGGCGGTGCTGTTTCGCTCGGAGCTTCAGTCGCTTTCGCGGGCGGAGATCGCGAGCAACCCGCAGCTTAAGTCCGTGCTGGCCAGGGATCTTGAAAGCCTCGGGGATGAGGAACTGGCTTTCCTGAAAAGTTGGGTTTCGGCGCGCACCCTCCAGCGCAATGCGTGGAGTGGGGCCCGCGGGCATGTCGAGAGCAGGGTGCAGCAGTTTCGCCGTCTGGTTGAGCGCAGCGTGCTTTCGGCCACCGACCAGCGACCCAAGGCTCGTGTCGCTGCAGTGGCTTTTTTGAAGGAACTGGAGCCTTCTTTTTTATCGGGTGCGATCGAGCCCGAGCTCGTCAATGCGGTACTCAGGCGGATCGATTGGTCGAAGCTCTCGGATGAGGACATGGTCGAGTCGCTTGCGCTCCTGCGCCTCATGGTGTCGTACCACGGCAATGGGCTCGACCCGCTTGCTACCGCTCGAGTGTTGTCTGAACCCCGGGGCCTTCGTCCGCTTCGTGAAGTTTATCTCTCAGCGATGGGATCTGACCTGCCCGATCCCCGGCTCATGGCCGAGGTGGGACGTGCCGCGGCTTCCGAGGCTCTGGTGGCCGAGCGGGAGCTTGCCTCGAGGCTTGAGGCGGGAGGGCGCACGCTGGATCGGCTCCGATGGTTCACGCGCAATTCGGTCAAGGCATCGGACCTGGCCCACCAGAAGATCCTCACTGAGCTCGACTACCTGATCCGGATCGGGGATCGAAAGGCTGTGCGTGCACTGGTCGGCCGAAAATACGCGCTGGCGGAAACGGCCGCGCTCTATGTTCAAAAGTACCGCGAACTGCTGGCTGGCGCCGTGGCCCGCAAGGCCCCTCGCTCGGAGTTGGCCGAGCTTGAGCGTGTGCTGGCCGTTCAAGAGCGTCTGCTGGGTGCTCACTTCGAGGAATATAGGACCGTGCGGTGGCATCTGGATGATCTGGCTGCGATGCGCCTTGGGGGATGCGATGCCGAATGTGCAGCGCTTGCCCGTGAACTGGACGAGGCGATGGGGCTCGTCGAGCCATCCCGGCTGGCTTTCAGCGTCAGCTTTGAGGGGATGGCAAGACCCAGTCTCCAGCAGGTGCAGGAGCTGTTTTTTACGAGTGCGGTTGCACAGCTTGCCGACATGAAGAAGTCCGTCTCCATGGAGGCATTGCATGCGCTCAAGACGCTGGGCTCAAGTTTGGTCCTGCTTCGGGATGTCCAGAAGCTAGCGGCGAGGATCCCGGGCATGGGACGGCGGCTCGAATGGACCAAGCATGTGCTTTTCATTCTGTACGACGCCCGGGCGCGCCATCTCCACTTCCCCGAGATCAGCCGCATCATGCGGGCATCGGGAGGCATCCGTCAGCAGCTCGACATGCTCGAGCAGATGGCGCTGCCACCCAATGAAGACCTGCTGGTGACGTTTGCCCGGAGGCTTGAGGATCCCGTGCGCGAGTCCTGGAGAGCGCTCAAGGAGGAAGCCCGCGCGCAGGCCGGTGACCTTCCGAAGCCTGCATCGGCAGGTGATCTGACCCTCGAGTCGCTCTCGAAGAGGCTTGAAGGGGGCCAGAGGGTGAGCCTTCTGGAACGTATGGAGGCAGCCGAGATCGAGGCCAACCGCCTGGGAGGCATCAGCTTTCATCATGAGCAGAGCCCTGCCGTGAAGATCGGTTTGGTCACGGCGGCCGCCGCCTGGGGTACTTATGCTTACCTGTTGGAGGATTCTGAGGAGTCCAAGCAGGTCGAGA
>CAIOHW010000308.1 GCA_903858195.1 Oligoflexia bacterium
ATCGACTACATCACGACTGCCATCGTCTATCCCAACTCGCGAATCCATGTGGGCTGGGCTTGGGAGCTCCTCGGGGCCGACTGGCTCGTTCGCGGCCTCAAGGCCTTCGGCCGCGATGTCTTCTTTGCCACCGGCATGGACGAACATGCCGCCAAGGTCCAAAAGCAGGCCGAGACGCAGGGACTCTCGCCCAAGGCCTATTGCGACCAGATGGCCTCGGACATCGAGAAGGTGCTTTCGCTGATGGGCATCTCGTACGATCGGTTCATCCGCACCTCGGATGCCGACCATGAGCGGGTGGTGCAGGCGCTCGTGCAGAAGGCCTTTGATCGGGGAGACATCTACAAGGCCAAGTACGAAGGCCACTTTTGCGAGGGCTGTGAGGCCTTTTATACCGACAAGGACCTCGTCAATGGCCTGTGCCCCGCGCACCAGAAACCCACGCAGTGGATCTCGGAGGAGAACTACTTTTTTCGCCTCTCGAAGTATCAGGACCGTCTCCTCAAGCTGTTCGAGGAGCGTCCGGGTTTCCTGCAGCCCGAGTACCGCAGGGCCGAAGTGGTGAACTTCATCCAGGCCGGGCTCAAGGATTTCTCGGTCTCGCGCTCCAACTTCACCTGGGGCGTGCCCCTTCCGTTTGACCCCAGGCACATCGTCTATGTCTGGTTCGATGCGCTCATCAACTACCTGACCGCTGCGGGGCTTGAGTTCAAGCTGAAGGATCCATCGAGCCAGGAGGCGAAGCTCTTTGACGCCCGCTGGCCCGCCAGGCTCCACATCATCGGCAAGGACATTTCTCGCTTTCACTGCGTGTACTGGCCCGCGATGCTCATGGCGCTTGACCTCCCGCTCCCGGATCAGGTGTTTGCCCACGGCTACCTGAACTTGAAGGGCGAACGCATGTCCAAGAGCTCGGGCAACGTGGTCACCCCCGACGAAGTGATCGGAGTGACCGGGGCCGACTGCTTTCGCTACTACCTTCTGGCCGAGAACCAGTTTTCACAGGATGCCAACTTCGGCCTGGACCTGCTCGTGCTCAAGGCCAACGCGGATCTCGCCAATGACTGGGGCAATCTCTGCAACCGCACGATCAGCATGGCGCGCAAGTATTTTCCGGGCGAGACATTCGATGCCATGGCCTCGATGAAGTCGCCGATGCTCGATTCGACTCGCGAGGTGATCGCATCGTTCGAGGCGTTTCGCGGGGAGTTGCGCTCCAAGCTCGAGGCGGTGGACCCCTCAGGCTACATCCAGGCCTGCAACGCAAGATCCAGGCTGCTCAATCTCTACATCGATCGCACCAAGCCCTGGGCGCTGGCCAAGACGGCGGCAACCGGTGACGCATCGGCCACTGGGCAGCTGCGCGAGGTCCTGGCCACCCTGCTGGAGGGAATTCGCTGGACCGGCACGGCGCTCCTGCCCGTGCTCCCATTTGGGATGCCCGGGCTCTACGGGCAGCTCGGAATTCCTGTTCCCGCGCTCAAGGGGGCGATCGAAGGGCTTTGCTGGGGCGAGGTAAAAATCTCTCCACAGGAGCCCAAGCCTCTTTACCCGAGGCTTGAGCTCCCGGTATCCTGACGGCGTCATGCGACGCCCGGCCCATTCGCTTCGAAATCGGGTTTTTACGTTCGTCGGACTCCTCGTCCTTGTCTCCCTTGTGGGATCAGGCTGGACGCTGGTGCGAGTCAACGGTGTCACCCGGATTCTGGATGTCCTTTCCCGCTCCTGGCTGGGCCTGGGGCGCGAGCTCACGCACCTCCAAAACGACGCACAGGGACTGAAAGAGGAGCTCGAGAAGGGCTTTGCCTATCGCAACTGGGGTGACCTCGCCGGTGCCGCCGTGCAGGGTGGGCGGGTGGTGAGCGCGCGCAGATTCGATTCACCTGATTGGCTGTTTCAGTCGCTCGGGCAGTCTTTTGACAAGATCATCCAGCAGGTCGAGCAGCTCGAGGAGAATGAGTTCTCCGGGATCCGTTCCGAGTATGTCTCGACGCTCAGGTCGCTTCGCAAGGGCCTCGACGAGCTCGATCAGAAGAGCAGCGAGCTGGCACAGGCGCTGGATTCGCAGTTATTTTCCGAAGCCCAGCGCACTTATCCCGAGTGGAATCGAATGCTCGTCGACTGGAGCAGCCGCGTGGAGCGCGAGGTGGCCGGGTGGGAGCGGGTGTCCCGCAAGATCATCGATCAGACCCGCGGCCGGATCGAAGCCCTTCGGACCGGACTCAGGCTTTCGCTGTTTTCGGCCGTGCTGCTCTCGCTGCTGCTGCTCTGGCTTGCTGAGCGTGCACTTCGGCCGCTTGGACATCTTTCGAAGCTCGCGCGCGAGATCACCCGCCGGGGGATGGGGAGGGAGGACAAGGAGCTTCTCTCGCAGTTTCCGCTCCATAGGGGCGATGAAGTGAGCCTGCTTGCTCGGGATTTTCACTCGATGGCCAGTTCACTGCTGGAACGTGAGCGCGTCGTGCAGGAGCAGACGCATCGGCTCGAGGAACAGAACCGCGAGCTTCGGGAGCTCAATCGACTGAGGGAGCGGCTGCGCGAGGCCGAGAGCCTCGCAGCGATCGGCAGGCTTTCGGCCCAGGTGGCCCACGAAGTTCGAAATCCCCTGCACGCCATCGGACTGGAGGCGGAGCTTGCCGTCGAAAAGGCCCAGGCGATCGGGGATCCGCAGCTCAAGCTGTCGCTTCAGGGGATCCTCGAATCGGTCGAACGACTCTCCAAGATCACCGAGAACTACCTCAAGTTTTCGAAGCCTGCGGGTGGGTCGGTGAAGCGCTTTGATCTCGGCGAGGCTCTCGATGCCGTGCTTGCCACTTATTCTTCGGAGTGCGCCGAGCTCGGGATTCGGGTGGATTGGGAGCGCCCTTCGCTTCCGGCGCGCCTTGAGGTGCTTGCCGATCCGGATGCCGTCGAGCAGGCGCTGGGCAATCTCATGCGCAACGCCATCCAGGCGCTCGATTCTACCCCGGATGGCCGGATTCATTGGACGCTTGGGATTGCCGAGAGCGGAAGGCCCTGGGCCCGGATCCGGGACAACGGTCCCGGGATCGCCTCCGAGATGCGTGCAAAACTTTTTTCGCCCTTCACCACAAACAAGGCCCAAGGCACGGGACTCGGCCTTTCGTGGGTCAAGCGTGTCATCGAAGAGCAGGGTGGCGGCGTCGAAGCGCTCGAGCATGGCCTTGCCGAGGGCGAAGGCAGGATGGGGGCTGGATTCATGGTCCTGCTGGCACGTGCGGCGACGGCCTCGCCTGAACCGTCTCGACCTGTGCCTGGACTGGAGACCCCATGCTGAAGCCCTTATGTATCCTGCTCGTCGATGATGACCCGCAGGGACTGCAGGGGGCCCGCCGCATCCTCGAGGCCGAAGGCCATGAGGTGGTCACGGCCGGAGATGGTGAGCGGGCCCTGGAGATTGTCCGGGCCGATGAGTCCCGGTTTGACGCCGTGATCACGGATGTCCGCATGCCGCGGATGACCGGGCTTGAATTTTTCAAGGCCCTCTCCGTGCTCTCATGCCGTGTGCCGGTGATTCTGATGACTGCCTATGGCAGGTTGGATGAGGCCGTGTGGGCGATGAAGCTCGGAGCGGTGGATTTTCTTTCAAAGCCCTTCAAACGAAAGCAACTCCTCGATGCTCTCGAAGTGGCCGTGAGTCGGTCGCGACATGCGCCGAGGAGCACTCCGGAGCCTGCAGGCCGGGTGGGGGCGGGCCAGAGCACTTCTCCCGCCATGAAACGGCTGCAAGCCCAGATCGAGCAGGTGGCCCCTACGGCTGCGACCTGCCTCATTCAGGGAGAGAGTGGCGTGGGCAAGGAGCGGATCGCACGCGAGATTCACGCCCTCAGCCCTCGGGCTTCCGGACCGTTCATCGGCATCAACTGCGCTGCCATTCCCGAGAACCTCCTCGAGAGCGAGCTTTTTGGACATGAAAAGGGCGCCTTCACCGGAGCTCAGGCCCGCAAGGTGGGTCTGTTCGAGGCCGCTTCGGGCGGAACCCTGCTGCTGGACGAGATCGGTGACATGCCGCTTTCGCTCCAGTCCAAACTGCTACGAGTGCTGCAGGAGGGGGAGTACCGCAGGGTCGGGTCGGTCGAGACGGTTCGCGCCGACGTGCGTGTACTGGCGGCAACCCACCAGGACCTTCGCTCCAGGGTGGCCTCCGGCCATTTCAGGCAGGACCTGCTCTACAGACTCGAAGTGATCGTGCTGGACGTGCCTGCACTGAGGCAGAGGCGCGAGGACATTGCGGCGCTGGCCTCCGGATTTCTCCGTGATGCCTGCGATCGACATGCAAAGCCCTTGATCTCGGGATTTTCTGCCGATGCGCTCGACCTGCTGACGGGCCATGCCTGGCCCGGTAACATCCGCGAGCTCCAAAACGCGATCGAACGAG
>CAIOHW010000309.1 GCA_903858195.1 Oligoflexia bacterium
ATCTGGGTTTCAGCGTCGAGAAATATCCGGTGAGCCTGCCTGCCGTCCGCAAGGCGATCGCCCATGCCATCGATCGCAAGGAGGTCGTCGCGTCTATCGGGGGCATGCACGAGCCTGCAGCGGGTTTTATTCCGCCGCAGCTCCCAGGCGGCCGCAAGGGTGGGGGTTTGAAGTTCGATCCCCTACGAGCCAGGAGTCTTCTGCGCATGTCGGGCATCGATCCTTCGACCCTGTCTCTGGAGATGCTGATCCAGACTTCCGACAAAAGCCGGCTGATCGGCGAGGCCGTGCGCACGCAGCTCAGCAAGAACCTGGGGATCGAAGTCAAACTCCAGCCCTTCGAGCACCGGGCATTCCGTGCGCAGCTCGATCTGCAAACTTACCCACTTTTCCAGCTCCAGTGGTCAGCCGATTACCCCGACGCCGAAAACTTCCTGTCCGTTTTCCTGCCAGATTCCGGCAACAACCGCACTGGCTGGAAGAACCCCGCCTACTCCGTGGTGATGCATGAAGTGGCTGATACGAGGGCCCCCGCACCCAGGGCTCGGAAGTTCGAGCAGGCCGACGAACTCCTGGTGGATCGCGATGTCGTGATTGTACCGCTCTACCATAGCCGCCTTTCGGCGCTCGTCAGCAGGCGTTCCAAGGGGGTCCGAGTAAGCCCCATGAATTATTTATTTTTGCGCGAAGTATCAGTCGACTAAGGCGGGGTACTGGACCCATCCCGAGGCCAAGGGAAATCCACGCGGAGGCTTTTCGCATCGTCCCTGTTCGGAAAGCAGGGCCGTGTAGGCACACAAGAACGAATCAAATGCAGTCAGGCTGTGCGAGAGCTTCTTGAGGTCGCGGTCGTAAATGAAAATGCCGCGCTTTTCGGTCAGTGCCTCGAGGAATGCTGCACGAGCATGCGATCCCTCCTCGAGCTTGCGGTAACGGGCAAGGATTCGGCGGTCAAGTCCAAGGGCAAGGCAGAGACGCAGCGCCGTGAGCTTGGGCAGTACCTCGATCAGTGTCTCGGGGTCGAGGCTGCGCTTGAGAAACTGCATCCTTGCCGTGAGCGGAGCGCGGTTTCCGCCCATGGCCTCATCCACTTCAAATTGGAGCGGCTTGGGCAGCGCTGCGAGCAATTCGTACCGCAGCCAGAGCTCCACGGGTCGCTGCGTGTAGGGAGTAAAGACGATCTCGCCCTTCTTGTGGGGACGCCTGCGAGCGAACCTTTCCATCCACTGAGTGGCGGGCGCACGGCAGGAGCCCTTACAGCGGCTCGGTGGGCAGAGCAGGCAGGGGGGAAGGGTGAGCGGAACATTGACCCCCATGAGCGAGAGGCCGGGCTTGAGCTCGGAAAGCAGCTCGAGAAGTGCATCGTCCGGAGACTGTCCCTCCCGGGGAGAGATGCGATCATGGATATCGAGCAGGAAGATCTTTCGTTCCTTGGGGTAGAACTCGAGGATCGAAACGGCCGTCTTGGTGTTTTTTGCGCCTGACAGCTCCAGCCCCAGGTATCTCTGGGCTGCGGCCTCACGCACGGGTGACCCTGACCTCCAGGCCCCTCGGGGCGGCCCGGAATGGGAGGTGCCGGATCCCGAGCTCTTCGATGGCTACGCGAATCTGTTCGCGTCTCTTCGAATCGGCGGCCTCCGGAAGATACACAAAGAAACAGCCGCCGCCGCCCGCGCCGCAGACCTTGCCTGCAGTGGCGCCAAGCTTCATGGCAGACTCAAAAGCGCGGTCCATCACCTCGGTGGTGATGCCGGGTGCGAGCGTGCGGCGCGCCCGCCATTCGGAGGCAATCGCAGCACCCACCCCGTCCCAATCGCGCGAGGCCAGTGCCTGCTGCAGCGAATGGGTCGCCTGGTGGATGGCCCCGAACTTTTCGCGCGTGGCCTGATCACCATCAATAAAAGCTTTGTAGAGAGCCCAGTTGTTGATGCCTGAGTTGCGCGATTGGCCCGAATAAAAAAGCAAAAGGCGTTTCTCGAGCTCGGCAAGTGTGGCTTCAGGCAGCGACTCGCGCCGATGCGCTCCCGCACCCCAGTGCAGTGCCTGAAGGCCACCGAACATCGCGCCATAATAGTCCTGCACGCCGGCCGGAACCTTGATCACGGTGGTTTCGATGTCACGGACGATCTCAATGAACCGCTCGCCCTCACTGGAAGTCTGAGGCGCCTCGCCGTCGCGTGACCATGCCGCTAGGGCTCCTACGAGTGAAACGGAAAGCGTGGAGCTTCCACCCAGTCCTGCTCCGGCAGGGCTACGTGCCTGAGTCGAGAGCGTCACCATGCCCTTGGGAGGCGTGGCGCGCCTGCGTGCGAAGAAACGCAGCAGTTTGGCATGGAGCTCCAGTTGTGGAGGTACTCCCATGGGCTGGTCCGAGAGCAGGAGATCCCACGAAAGCTTGAGCTCGGTCTTCTGGTCCTCGGTCTTGAGGACCGCGCACGAGGGACCGCTGTGCACGGCTTCGAGCCGGGTCGAAGCCCAAAGGTCGATGCCGAGGTTCAGGGTGAGCGGAGACTCAAAAAAAAGATACAGGGGCCAGAGGTCGAGGGTCCCACCCGCCAGGTCGATTCGCGTCGGGGCCTTTGAATCAATGATCATGCTCGATGTACCCGATATAGGGCAGTCCGCGATACTTGCCTTCGTGGTCAATGCCGTAGCCGACG
>CAIOHW010000310.1 GCA_903858195.1 Oligoflexia bacterium
CTGGGCCTGAACCAGGTCCGTGATGTCCGAGAAGGTGCTCGTGACGGTTCTCCCCTGCTGGCCCTCCATCGGCACGGCGCTGATGCGGATCCAGCGCATCGATCCATCCGGAAGATGCAGGCCCATGCGCACATCCGAGACGGGCAATCCGGTGCGCAGCGCGACCATGGCCGGGTGCTCGTGACCCGGAAAATCCGACCCATCCTCGCGCACCGAACGCCAGCGCGGGTCCATCGAGGTGCGGCCGTGGAGCTGGTCGCTCGTGAGCCCGAGGATGCGAATTGCAGCCGGGTTGTGTGCGATGATCCTGCCGTCAGTAGCCTGCACGACCAATCCCTCGCTCATGGTCTCGATGAGCGCGCGGTATCGGTTCTCGCTCTCGACGTCCCAGGTCCGGTCACGACAGGTCCCGCTCACGAGCACTGGCTTTCCGGAAGCGTCACGGGTGATCTTGCCGATGCCCTGCACGTATTTGATGCGCGCGCCCCCATCGAGAAACACGCGGTGGTCGTACACAAAACCCTCACCCTGATTGAGGGCCCGCTCGATCAGCCGATCCAGTTCGGGCAGGTCCTCGGGGTGGATGCGCTCGCGGTACAGGCGATGGAGCGCCTCCTGCGACTGGGGCTCTTCGATCTCAAAGATGCGGTAGTGCTCGGCTGACCAGCTCTGCTCACCCGTCCGGAGGTTGTACTGCCAGCTTCCGACCCGGGCCGTCTGCTGTGCCTCCTGCAACTGGGCTGAGAGCTGCTGGGCGGACTCACGGTAGCTGCGCTGCTCGAGCAGTGCCACCACCTGCCCTGCGAGCGTGACAAGCGCCTTTCGCTGCAGGGGATTGAGGCTGCGCGGCTTGTGGTCGATCACGCAGAGCGTGCCGATGCGATGGCCCGACGAGGTCACCAGCGGAGCCCCCGCATAAAAAGCCACCCGGGGTTCGCCCGTCACCAGTGGGTTGTCGCAAAACTGGGGCGAGAGCCTCGCGTCCTCGACTTCAAACACCTCCGTCCCGAGGATTGCGTGTCCGCAAAACGAGACGGTTCTAGGGGTCTCGGCAGCCGCAAGGCCATGACGGGACTTGAACCATTGCCGATCGGTATCGACAAGACTCACCAGCGCGATGGGCGTCTCGCAGAGAGAGGCCACCAGGCGTGTCAGCTCGTCAAAGCGCGCCTCGGGGGGAGTATCGAGTACGGCAAGGGCATCGAGGGCTGCCTTTCGCGCCTTCTCGTCGGCTGGAACTTGGGGGTTTTGCATGCGGCGGCAGTGTAGACTCACGATGGCGAACTGCGCAATGGGCCCAAGCAAGGGATGGCCATCCGGGGGCCGCTCGGAGTATCCTAAAACCCATGCCACGCCTTCTTTGCAAAATCTTTGCAACCTCACTCCTCGTTCTCGTGCCTGCCACGCTCCTCGCTCAGGAGCCCAAGCCCAAATCGGGCAGGGATCACTCGATGCCCTACTACCTGCAAAAACGGCCTGTGCTCGCCGTGCAGCTCTCAGGAGTCGTGAGTGAGGCTCCCACCGCCGGCAACGCAGCGGAGCTTGCCCTTGAGGTGCAGCCCCCGTGGACGCAGGCAATCGGCGTGATCTCGGTGGGAGGCCACCTGCGCTATCACCTCGCCGAATCGGGCTCGAGCCTGATCGGTTACGGTGCGCGCGCGGCCTATCAGGCCAAGTGGTTTTCACGCCAGTGGGTCGTACCCGTGGTGGGCTACTCGTACGATCGCACCCGGTACTCGCTTGAAGGCGGGGCATCGGGCACGCTTGCCTCGCCTGCGCTCTTTTACGGAGTGCGCCTGTTTTTAAGCGAAGCCGACCCTGCCGCCGCAGCCGAACTTTACAACGGCATGGGCGTCACGCGGGCGTACCTGTCGCTTGAGATCAGCCAGAAGTCGGCCTCAAACGCCGACCTCTCGCTTGCGGGCCGCTCCACCACCGTGGGCCTGCGGTTTGAGTTCTAGACACATGCGTCCGGCCTGACCCAGCTGCGCCCAGCCGCCTGAGCGGATACTCTTAAGGGCATCATGCGGTACCGGGTGTTGGCACTCCTGCTTGCGAGTCTTTCCACTTCAGCCCTCGCAGACTTCCCTCCCCCCCTTCCGCCGGGCGGCGCACCGCCGCCACCCATCCCTGACTTTGGATCGAGCCCCTACTGGCCTTGGAAAAACCCGGACGGACAACCCTATCTGCCGGCTTCGAACCCAACGTACTACTACCCGGTCAATGGCGGCTGCAACCTCCAGATCCACCAGGACTTTGGAACTTGGGACAACCAAGACCCCTGCTCGACCATCCCCACCAAAAAAGGCTGCGTTTGGCCCGATGGCAACACGCTCCCGCAGTCGCTCATGGGCGTGATGTTCAAGGAGCTCGAGTTGGGGGAGAATGCCTACCTCTGCTTCAAGGACTCGACGCCAGCCTTGAACTGGACTTCGCAAGAAAACCCTCCGGGCGTGGAACCCAGAACCATTCCCCGCCCGCCGGACTTCTCCGAGGGGTATGAGGAAATCTGTGCCAACATGGCCAAGGCCGTTCTTTGCCGGTGGTATTTTAACCACAGCTTTTTAAGGGACAATGGCGGGGGTAAGGGCGGGTTTGCCTGTGAGGACCCACGGTCGATCGTCAATGACCCGGGCGCCACGAAACTCGTGCCGATTCGTGACCGGGATGGAAATGTGATCGCCTGTGGCGAGAGCCGCAAGGCGATGTGCCGTCGTCGCACCGAATCCTGCGTGGCCAATGCGCTACTCAACTTTCAGCGGCAGGCCGGTCAAGGCTATCAGGCAGCCGCCCGCTACTGCGGCACTGATTTTTATTGGGCGCATGAAGGCGTAAAGCGCGATCCCAGGGGCGAGTGGGTTCCTGTAAAAGAGATTTCCGAGGGAAGCCCCATGCATCACCACCGCAAGGCACAGCGGAGGATGATCTGTCACCGAGGCAATGGCAAAGGCCTGATCTGCTACTTCGCCACCCTTGCCGAAATGGGTCGTAACAAACACCCCATCGAAAACTCCTGCTGGAAGGAATGGCGCGAGCAGAACCCCAGATCACCGCTCCCCGATATCGACGGGAATTTCAATACTTTGGTCATTGACCTGCCCGACGGTGAGGAAGGACCGCGATGAATACGAAAAGATTCGCCAGGCGAATGGCTGCCATGACCGCCCTGCTCGGCATGAGCTCAACTCATGTGCAGGGGTATGAGCTCTCCAACAAGCTCTACCGAACCCAGACCCGGTACTTTCAAAGTTACTCCGAGTTTAGAGCCGCGGTCGGGGCTGCAAGCGCATCGCTCCTTCCCTTCAACCCTGTAGGCAAGCCCGAGCAGTTCAC
>CAIOHW010000311.1 GCA_903858195.1 Oligoflexia bacterium
AACAAGGAGCTCGATCGGATGCAGCTCGCCGACGCCGTCCGCAACCTGAACTCCATTCTGCAAAAGATCAATGACGGGCACGGCACACTGGGTGCGCTCATCAACGATCCGGCCCTCTACGATGATGCCAAAGCCCTCGTGGGCGGAGCCAACCGCTCCCGGATCGTGCGAAACATGGTCCGCCAAACCATCAAAAAGGCTGACACCGCCAAGCCAACCGAGGCCGAGGGCCTCACCGGCCAGCCCTGACCCAGGCCGGTCCCAAAAAAAAACCCGCCCTTCGGCTCGGGGCTCGAAGGGCGGGTCCTAAAGACTTGAGTCTGCGTCTCGTCTACTAGGCGTTCACGTCGGGGATGAAACCCCCGCGGTTGCCCAGCAACGATCCGTTGTTGTTGGCGTTCCCGTTGGAGTTCGAATTGGAGTTCGTATTCGAATTGGAGTTCGAATCCGATCCCGTCGATGCTCCGGTGGGATGGTTGTTCTCTGCCTTCATGCGGTTGCGGCTGCCCACCGTCTGGATCATTCCACGCTTGCGGAGCTTCTCCACCAACGTGGTGCGATTCATCTGCAGCAGCTCGCTTGCACGGTTCTTGTTGTTGTTGGTGCGAGCGAGAGCCTGATCAACGAGGTGATTCTCGAACGCATCGACGATGGCCTTCAGATCCAGTCCGCTGTTGGGAAGAACCATGCGTGGAAACTCCCACTCAGACAGGGCGCCGGTCCCGGAAGGACGCCCCTCGGCGAACTTCTGGAAAATACGGTGCGGGAGGTCCCCGAGATCCACCGTACCCTGGCCCTTGAGGATCACCAGGCGCTCGATCAGGTTCTCGAGCTCGCGGATGTTGCCCGGCCAGTCGTAGGCCATCAGCGCCTCGAGGATCTGACCGCTGGGCATCTCAACCGAATGCCCCGTAGCCTGATTAAACTGGGTGATGAAGTGGCTGATCAACTGGGGAATGTCACTCTTTCGCTCGCGGAGCGCAGGCACCTTGAGCGGAATCACATTCAAGCGGTAATAGAGGTCTTCACGGAACTCGCGGGTCTGGATGGCGGTCTCAAGATCGCGATTCGTGGCAGCGATGATCCGAACATCGACTTCGATCGTCTTATTGGATCCCACTGCTTCGAATTGACGGGTCTGCAGCACACGAAGGAGCTTGGACTGAAGCTGCAGCGGGAGTTCGCCCACTTCATCGAGGAAGAGGGTTCCGCCGTGAGCCGCTTCGAAGCGGCCCAGACGATTCTGGGTTGCACCCGTGAAGGCGCCCTTCGTGTGACCGAACAACTCGGCCTCGATCAGGTCAGCCGGGATCGCTGCGCAATTCACGATCACGAGCGCCTTGTTTGAGCGATTTGAATTTTCGTGGATGGCGCGCGCGATCAGCTCCTTGCCGACGCCGCTTTCGCCACTAATCAGGACAGTGCTGTCCGTCTGGGAAACCTTTTCAATTGTCCGGAGAATGTCCTCGATCGCAACACTCTCACCCACCAACGCAGACCGATTCGCGAGCATCAATGCCACCTTTTAACCCTTCCTTGAGTTAATGTTCCCTACCGGGGTTTGCCTTGCCGCTTTCCTGCAGCATCGCGCGCTCTTTTTGACGGAACGCCCTGGCTCTACCCATTTTTCAACGACGTGGCTCTCACCTCCGTCAACTTCTCCCCGAGAGAAGTCATAAAAAGGCTAAGCAAACTTTTCCGGGCTGTCAAAAATTTTTCCGAACCAAAAAAAACCGCCGGTGGCTTCCGGTGCAAATCCCCCTCAAGCCACCTTTTTGACGGGCGCCGGCTTCGCCTCAGGCTCGGGCGACTTCTCACCGCCACCTTGGATCAGCTTGAGCTGCGGCCTGGGCTTGCCCTGGGCAGAGGCCTCGGCCCCCTTCTTTTCGCGGAGCTTTTCGATCAGCTCCTGATTGTAGCGAAAAAACCACATCTCCTCCATGGAGTAGCCTCCGGCCTTCCACGTGTCCTTTAGGTCTCGATCTGCCATGTGTGACCTCCTTCAAACCTCAGAAGAGGATCCCACCCGGGGCGAGCCGCGTCAAAATGTGGCCGCCCAGACGCACATGAAGTATGCACAGGCAAAAGACTGCAATCACATGGAGTTATGGCTGCCTGGAATGGTACCCGTAGACCTGCCGAAGGGTCGTAAAGAGGCCCGGCCCCGCTCCCACCTCGATATCGTCCATGGTGAACTGGGTGGGATGGGTGTAGCCGGCCGCATGCGTGACGGCCAGGATTTCGTTGCGAAGGGATTGGCAAAACCGGGCGTACCTCAGTGCCTGAACTCCGGGCTCGATCGCCTTCTGGAGATAGGCACTCTGGGTGGCAACCCCTGCCGGACAGCGATCGGTGTGGCACTTCTGTGCCTGAATGCACCCGATCGAGAGCATCGCCTCGCGGGCGATATTGATCATGTCGGCGCCCATCGCAAAGCCGACAATGGCGCGATCCGGAAAACCGAGCTTGCCACTCCCGATCCAAGTGAGCTCACGATGAATTCCGGCTTCCATGAATTCGCGGTACACCCGCGCAAAACCAACTTTGTAGGGAAGAGCTACGTGGTCGGCAAAGGTCAGCGGAGCAGCGCCGGTGCCGCCCTCGCCGCCATCGATCGTGATCCAGTCGGGACCCTGGCCGCGCGAGCGCATGAGTGCTGCAAGCTCACGCCAGAAGTCGAGATGACCGATGGCGGACTTGATCCCCACCGGAAGCCCCGTCTCACGGGCGATCCGCTCGATGAAGTCAATCAGAGTGGAGGGATCCTTGAAGGCTGAATGACCGTTGGGACTCAGCACGTCCTTCCACGGCTCCACACCACGGATCTCGGCGATCTCGGGAGTCACCTTGCGTCCCGGCAGCACACCTCCCTTGCCGGGCTTGGCTCCCTGCGAAAGCTTCAACTCGATGCCACGGACAGCGGGCGATTTTTCGAGCGTTTTCAGCAGATTTTCCATCGAAAATCGGCCCTCTCGGTCACGCGCTCCGAAGTAGCCGGTGCCCAGCTGGTAAACGAGATCACCGCCCATCCGATGGTGGGGCGAGATCCCGCCCTCGCCGGTATTGTGGTAGCAGCCCGCCGCCTTGGCGCCGAGGTTCAATGCCTGGATTGCCTTGGATGACAGTGAACCAAAGCTCATGGCCGAGATGTTGATGACCGAGGCCGGACGCCAGGCCTTGGCCCTTCCATGCGACTCACCGAGTACCTTCAGGGAGGGAATCGAATGGGTCTTGTCGTGGATCGAATCCGCGGGAAAGACCGCGTGCTTGATGATCGGATAGCCCATTCCGTAAATCTGGTCGTCGGTGCCAAAGCCAAAGAGATTGTTCTCGCCACGAGCAGACCGATAGATCCACTCACGCTCTTCGCGGTTGAATGGCTGCTCCTCGCGATTTCCGGCAACGATGTACTGCCTGAGCTCGGGTCCGATCTCGATGAGCAGGTAGCGCAGGTGTCCGATCACCGGAAAATTCGTGAGGATGTTGTCTCCGCTGAAAAAGCGATCGCGAATCGCGAGAGCCAGGAGTGCCGCAGCTGCAAGAGAGATCCAAATCATCATGCAGCTTTTCGGCAGCCCGGCGAGTCCACTCAAGCAAATGAGCGCCAGAGCTCTGGCATGGAACTTCTGCCCACCCGGGCAGTGCCGAAATTTCCCCTTTCCGGCCCTTTCGTCACGGCCCTGCCGCAGTCGTTGTCATCTCTGACACTGTCCGCCCGGACACAACTGCCGGGCCGGGGCAAATCCTGAAAAACTATTAGAAATCGCCCCAATTCGGCCGAAAAGCGAAGGAAAATTGGGCTTCGGTGTCGGACCAGTAATAGATGCGCGCGGAACGTTTTTGGAAGCAGATCAAAGGCAGCCCCACAGGCTCGCCCCGAATGGGGCGGATGCCTCGCGCGGGCGCGCGCGGCTTTATACTCCTTTGCTCGCTGCTCACGCTTGCGATCGGCCCCTGCGAGCTCCCCACTCTCAACCGCGAAGGTCTGCGCATCCGCTCGCGCAACATCACGGTGCTCAAGCCGCCGGTGGGCCTCAGCCTCCCGTCCACGAGTTTTGAGTTCCTGCGCGGCGAAGAGATCAGCGCTCTCATGCCGTCGCTCCAGCAAGGTGAGCCGGATCTGTACACGATTTCGCCCGATCTCCCTCCGGGCCTGAGCCTTGACCCGGTGACCGGAATCATCTCGGGCACACCCGCGCAGCTCTTCACCACGGCCGACTACATGCTTGCCGGCAGCAACCTCGCCGGCACCGCGACGTTTCAGTTCTCGCTCGTCGTCAAGGACGTGCCTCCGAGTGACCTGGAATATTCGAGCTCTCCTGCGATCTACACCCGACTGACAGCAATCGATCCCAACCTCCCCATCATCTCGGGCGGTACGGTCGTAAGCTTTTCGGTCAGCCCGCCCCTTCCCTCCGGACTCAGCCTTGACCCGGTGACCGGAGTCATCTCGGGAACTCCCCAGCAGCTCAGCAGCAACCGCGAGTACACGATCGTTGCCACGAATTCAGGTGGAAGTACGCAGTCAGTGTTGCAGCTCATGGTGGCCGAAATCCCGCCTGCCAACCTGACCTACACGCAGCAGTCACCGACCTATGTCCGGTCGATGGCAATCACCCCCAACTCTCCCAACCCCATGCAGGGTACCGCGACAGCATGGAGCATCTCGCCGTCGCTCCCGGCAGGACTGGTGATGAACACCCAGACAGGCGCCATCTCGGGAACCCCACTGGTGGCGGTGAACCCAAAAAACTATGTGGTCACGGCAACCAATTCGGGCGGATCCACCACCACAACGCTGCAGCTCGGCGTGAATGACATCACCCCGGGGGTCCCGGCCGGCCTGAGTGCACAGGCGACGAACTCAAGCTCCGTGCAACTGCTTTGGATCGACACCAGTACCAACGAGACCGGATTCAGGCTCGAACGCTCTACGGACGGCTCGACTTTCTCAGTGGTCAATTCCGGGATCGCCGCCAACTCAACGAGCTTCAACGACACGGGGCTCGTCCCGAACCAGACCGTTTATTACCGCGTGAGTTCAATCAGCTTTGGAGCCTTCTCGGAGCCGTCAAACGTGGCGGTCGTCACTCCGCCGTCGGCACCCTCGGCGCCGACCAACCTCACAGCAACAGCCGGGAACGCACAGGCAAGCCTCAGCTGGAGCGCTGAGAGCTCGGCACCTCCGATCACCTATTCGGTTTATCGAGGCCAGGGCAATGCCGCACTGGTGCAGATCGCAACCGGACTGACCCAGACCCTCTTCACCGACCTGCTGGCCCTGAATGGGCAGACTTACCGCTATGCTGTGCGCGCCACGAACCCCGGTGGCACGAGCCCCTTGAGTTCCGAGGCAACCGCCTTGCCGCAGGCTCCACCCATCATCCAGATCTCCGCACAGACTGCCTCGGGGGCGTTCACTCTCTTCGAAGGCAGCCCGGTCAACCCGGCGATCTCTCCGACCCTTGCGGGCGGCCCGGTCGCCACCTGCACCGTCAGTCCCGCACTGCCCGCATCGCTCGTGGTTTCCCCGACCAACTGCCAAATCACCGGTACTCCCGGGTCAACGCAGGCCGCGCAAACCTACACCATGACGGCCACGAATGTCGGCGGAAGCTCAAGTGCCACGCTCCAGATCCAGGTCAATTCACCGCTACCCGTGTTTGACTATGTGGGAACGCTGCAGGCGGTGGTCAGAGGGCTCGAGATGCAGTCCATCTCGCCCACCCAGCGAAGCCATGTCCAGTTGGTCACCGTTTCGCCCGCCCTCCCATCGGGGATCCTCCTGGATCCCGCAACCGGTGTCCTGTCAGGCACGCCAAGCGCCACGACTCCTGCCCGCACCTACACGATGACCGCCGAAAACCCGACCGGCCAGCAGGTCAAGGCCCTGCTCCACCTGCAGGTGACTGAGCCTGCGCCGACAGGACTCGTCTATGCATCCAATCCGGCCATCGCCACTCGCGGAAGCATCTTCAGCGACCTGCTGGCGATTGGAAATGGGACTCCCACTGGCATCAGCATTCTTCCGGCTCTCCCTGCAGGCCTTAGCCTGAACGCCCAGACAGGGGCCATCACGGGCGCCCCGACTCAGACTCTGGCTCTCTCGAGTTTTACAGTCACGGCTTCGAACACCTCGGGATCAGGATCCGTGGTGCTCGCTCTGCAGATCAACGATCCGGTTCCCGCAGCAGTCACAGGCTTGAACGCAACCCCGACCAGCCCCGGAACGCTCCGACTCAACTGGCAGGATCCCTCGTCTTTTGAGCGCGGATTCCGGATCGAGTATTCGAACGACCAGCTGAACTGGACCGAAGCCGGCACCACTGCAAGCAACGCAACGAACCACACTGTGACGGACCTGCCCCCTGACACCGACCTCTACTTCAGGGTGACCACGCTTGCGGTGGGCACCTCTTCGACACCTGTTGCGATCGGTCCTGTATTCACGCCTTCCACACCCGGCTCGGTGTCGAACCTCGTTGCTCAGGCCGCGAACGCCCGGGTCAACCTGTCGTGGAGCGCACCGCCGGTTCGCGCCGGAACAACGGTCACCCATGATGTGGAGCGATCGAGCAACGGCGGAACGACATTCACGCTCCTGAGCTCAGCCCTTGCTGCCACGAGCTACAGCGATCTCGCGGTGACCAACGGGTTGACCTATGTGTACCGAGTCAAGGCACGCACAGCGACCGGAACCTCCACCGCTGTTCTTTCCGGAAGTGCTACTCCTCAGGCTCCACCGGCAATCGCTTTCGGGAACTCCACACTGAACTTCGCCCGGAGCGAGGCGATCACGCCGCAGACACCGACGAACTCCGGGGGTCCGATCGCATCTTGTAGTTCCGAACCCGGCCTTCCCCCGGGCCTCACGCTCTCGGCAGGCTGCCAGATCTCAGGTCTACCCACCGTATCTTCCTCGAGCATCCCCTATACGATCTCCGCCAACAACGTTGGCGGCACTTCAAGCACGGTACTGCAGATCCGCATTCTCGATGGCGCTCCTGCCCTCAGTTATCCGGGCTCTCCCTTCACCTTCACGCGTGGCGTGACCATTTTGGGCGCCACAGTCACTGCCCAGAACGTCACGAACTTCATCGTCTCGCCCGCCCTGCCAACCGGGATTACACTCAATACCGGCACAGGAGAACTCGTCGGCACACCGACGCAGGTCACGGCCTCGGGCTCGCACACCATCAGCGGCTCAAATTCGACCGGCCAGTCGGCAATCCGCGTCATCCAGATTTCGGTGCGCGATTCAGCGCCAGCCACTCTGGTCTATGCGCAGATGTCCCCGTCGTACACGGCAGGATCGCCCATCAGCTCGAACTCGCCAACCCATACCGGTGGCACACCCACCCACTACTCCGTTTCTCCTGGCCTTCCTGCAGGGCTTTCATTTTCAGCCGATACTGGCGTGATTTCCGGAACTCCAGGCCAGGCCGTATTGACCACCTCCTACACCGTGACCGGAAGCAATGCGGCAGGAAGCGCGCAGGCGGTGCTCTCCCTCACGGTATCGGATACCACCCCGGGCACTCCAACCGCCGTATCCGCCAGTGCCATCTCGAGCACCTCGAACCGAGTGACCTGGACCGATGCCTCCACGAATGAAAGCGGCTTTGAAATCGAAAGCTCCCGTGACGGTACAAACTTCACATACCTCGCCACCACGGCTGCAGGTTCGGTGAGCTACACACACACGGGACTGGCCTCCGATGAGCGGGTCTATTACCGGCTTCGGGCCGTCGGCCTTGCAGTGGCATCCCCCTACTCGCCCACGGTCAGCGCCATTCCCCCTTCACCGCCCGGGGCGCCTACCGGCACGACCGCCACCGGAGGCAATGCATCGGTCGCGCTTTCCTGGTCGGCGCTCCCGACAGGGGCCGGGGGTGCGTCCATCCAATACATCGTGGAGAGATCCACGAGTTCGGGCTCCGGATTTGCGGCGCTCAGTTCGACTCTCACCACTGCAGGGTACACGGACCTCACAGCCCTGAACGGCACCACTTACTTTTACCGGGTGAGTGCACGACATGTCGGCGGAACCGGCCCCTCCGGCGCTGTCGTGAGCGCGACCCCCGCACTCGCTCCGGTCATCAGCTTCAATCCCTCTGCTCTGGTGGCAGTGATCGGCCAACCCATCACGGCCCCTGTCCTGGTCAACTCAGGCGGAACCCCGACCACCTGCTCGGTGAGCCCCGCTTTTCCAGCGGGAATGACCCTGAATGAGGTGAATTGCTCGATCTCAGGCGCCCCCACCCAGTCTGCAGCCCCGACCAGCTACCAGATCCGTGCTTCAAACACCGGCGGCATGTCGGAGACTGCACTTTCGCTTCGGGTGAATTCTCCCGATCCGACGCTCAGCTACCCCAGTAGCGTGATCATCGGCACACGAAACTCTCCGCTCTCCGGGGCCGAGCCCACGAGCTTTTCCGGGGTATCGAGCGCCTCGATCTTGCCCTCCCTGCCGGTCGGACTCTCGTTCAGTCCCATGACCGGATCGGTGACCGGCACCCCCGCCGGCACGCTGGCGCAAACCACCTTTACCGTTACGGCAAGCAACGCAACCGGACAGTCCCTCGAGCGCACCTTTCAACTCCGCATCCGTGACGAATCCGTGCTGTCGCTCTCCTACCAGAGCTCGACGGCAACCTACACGCGAGGCGTCCAGATCTCGAACAACCTTCCCACCACGTCCGGCGGAGTTCCGACAAACTATGCCTCGACCCCGGCACTCCCCTCGGGCCTGAGCATCAACCCGGCCACAGGCGTGATCAGCGGCACACCGGGAGCCGCGACAAGCCAAGACATCTACACCATTACGGCCTCGAACGAGACCGGTGCTGCCACAGCCGAGCTCACGCTTACGGTCAACGAGACTGGCCCCGCCATTCCAAGCGGACTCTCAGCATTGCCCATCTCGGCTTCAGGCATCGCCCTTTCGTGGACCGACCAAAGCAGCAATGAGTCGGGCTTTGAGATTGAAAGCTCCACGGACGGACTCTCATTCCTGCCGCTCATGACTGCATCCGCGCAGGCGACCAGCTATACCCACACCGGCCTGTCCGAGGGCACCACACGCCACTACCGTGTGCGGGCCGTTGCCCTCGGCGTGCAAAGCGCGTTTTCGAACCTGGCCTCAGCGACCATTCCGCTCATTCCGTCCGCGCCCGGCGGACTCCAGGCCGCTCCCGGAAACCAGAACATATCGCTCACTTGGAGTAGCGTGCAGGGCGCCACGAGCTACAGGGTCTACCGGCAGATCGGAAACACCGGCTCGTACAGCCCCCTTGCAGGGGCTGCGCCCTCTACGAACGCCTTTGTCGATTTCGCTGTGACCAATGGCACAAGCTATTCGTACCGTGTCAGCGCCCTGAATGTCTCAGGAGAGGGATTACAAAGCACTGCGATTTCTGCCACGCCTCAGGCGGCACCCCAGTTGACTTACTCGGGCTCTCCCTTCCTTTTTACACGCACCCAGCCCATCACAGCGATTTCTCCCACATCATCAGGCGGACCCTCCACAAGCTGCAGCGCCTCGCCGGAGCTCCCTGCCGGCGTTCTCCTGTCTTCAAGCTGCATGATCTACGGTACTCCCACCGTTCATCGGGCGGCTCAGGACTATGCCATCACCGCCCAAAACAGCGGTGGCACGAGCAGCACCACAGTGCGAATCCGCGTGCAGGACATTCCGCCTGCCATCTCGTTTGCGTCGCCTGCTCTCGTTGCGATGCAAGGCGTCCCAGTCTCGCCTATCAACCCGACCCTGTCCGCTTCCATTGCACAGGTGTCCGTCAACCCGGCGCTCCCGCTGGGGATGCAGCTCTCCGGATCGAACGGCACCGTCTCTGGCACGCCCTCGGGATCTCAGACGGCAACGCCACATGTTTTCACCGCCACCAACTTGAGTGGCGAGTCGGCAAGCGCAACCCTGACCATCACCGTCCAGGCGCCGACACCGACCGTCACTTATTTTGGAAGTCCTTGGACATTCATTAAGAATTCGGCTGTTTCTCCTCAGGTGCCGCAGGTCTCATCGGCCGCATCGGTCTCCATCTCGCCGACTCTCCCGGCAGGCCTTTCCTACTCGAACACCACCGGAGCCATCTCGGGAACCCCAACCACCACCGCTGCAAATGCCACCTACACGGCTACTGCAACCAACTCCACCGGACAGACTGCCCAGACCACTTTCCAGCTGCGTGTGAATGATGGCTCTCCCTCGATTACATTTGCCCAGTCTTCCGTGGCGCTCACGCGGGGAACGGCGATGCATTCGATCGTCCCAGTGCTCCAGAATGCAACCTCTGTGACCGTCAATCCCGAGCTCCCCCAGGGAATGTCGCTGGCAGCCGGGACCGGAATCGTGACCGGCACTCCCGCAACGACACTTGCAGCAACCGGCTTCACCTTTACAGCCTCGAACTCCACGGGCCAGACAGCAGAGTCCGTGGTCAACATCACGGTCAACTCTCCAGCACCCGTGTTCTCGTACACACCTGCCCAGCTCACCGCGGTTCGTACGCAGGCCTTCAGTTCGGGAACTCCCACGGCCGTGGACGCAACGAGCTTTGCAATCAGCCCGGCTCTCCCATCGGGATTGGCGCTCCAAAGCTCCACGGGCGAGATTTCCGGGACACCCACGGCCACCTGGCCCGCCACCCCACATGTCGTGACCGCGACCAACTCCACAGGCCAGAGCGCCTCCATCACACTCAGTGTCCGGGTGAATGATCCGACCCCGACGGTGGCTTTCTCTCCCGCCTCGATCAGCCTCACACGTGGACAGGCAATGGCGGCAGCCGCACCTACCCTCACTCACGCATCCACCCTGATGGTGACCCCACTCTTGCCCGTCGGACTGAACTTCAATCAGTCCAGCGGAGTGGTTTCCGGAATCCCTTCTCTGGTCGCCGCGACTACCGTGCATACCGTCACTGCCACCAACTCCACCGGCCAGACGGGTCAGGGTACCCTCACTCTCACCGTCAACGACACTGCCCCTGGCAATCTCGCCTACACCTCGAGCCCCGCCACCTACGCAAGAAACTCTTCGATTGCGCCGAACCTACCGTCATCCTCGGGTGGGGCGATCACCTCCTACTCCGTAAGCCCCGCACTTCCCGCCGGCCTCTCGCTCAACCCGCTTACCGGAGTCATTTCCGGCACTCCGACCACCGCCCAGACGGCTTCCACGCACACCATCACGGCCTCGAACTCCGGAGGCAGCACCACAACCGTACTCTCGATTGTGATCAGCGACCTCACTCCGGATACCCCAACAGGGCTTGCTGCAGTTGCCACTTCCTCTTCCTCGATCCTGCTTTCGTGGAGTGACCATAGTTCGAACGAAACGGCATACCTGCTCGAGCGATCCACCTCGCTCCAATTCACAAGCCCCACTGTCATCAGCGTGAGTGCCAATACGACATCCACCAGCGATACCGGGCTGACTTCGGACCAGACCTACTATTATCGCATCCGCGCGCAGTCGATCGGCTCTACCTCCGATTACAGCAATAGCGTCACGGCGATCGCTCCTGGCGCGCCAGCAGCGGTGACCGGCGTCACCGCGCAGGCGGGAACGTCGCACGTCGTCTTGGGCTGGGCAGCCTCTTCGGCACAGGGAAACCCTACTTATGCGGTTTTCAGATCCACAGACGGTGGAGCCTCCTACGACTCGACCTCGGTTTCTGGAGCCATCCATTCGACGAGCTTCACGGACGTCGGACTTCTGAACGGCGAGTCCTACACCTACATCATTCGGGCAACCAACGTCGGTGGCACATCGCCCGACTCACAGTCGGTCAGTGCAACCCCGCTTGCTGCTCCCGTCATCCAGTTCAATCCTTCGAGCAGGACCTACACACGCGACGTAACCATCACTGCACTTGCTCCCTCCAACTCCGGCGGATCGATCCAGTCCTGCTCGGTCACCCCTGCGCTCCCCTCGGGACTCTCGCTCCATCCGGTGAGCTGCGAGATCACAGGAGCCCCGGGCACGCCATCGCCTCAGCGAAACTACCTTGTGACAGCGAGCAATGTGGGGGGTCAGGCAACCGCGATGCTTTCCATCGCGGTCAACGATCCTGCCCCGGTTTTCAGCTACACCCCCGCAAGCCTGATCCTCACCCGGGGCGCGGCGATGTCCGCCTTGACTCCGACGGCCTTGAATGTGGGAACCTTCACCGTCAGCCCGGCCCTGCCGGCCGGGCTCTCTCTTGGAACGAGCAGTGGCAGCATTACCGGAAGCCCTCTGTCTCCTCTGGCTCAGACGGTATTCACCATCACGGGCACGAACTCGACGGGTCAGTCGGCAACGGCCAACCTGACCCTGACTATTAATGATGCCGCACCGGTGCTCTCCTACTACGGCTCGCCCTTCCGGCTCACCCGGACGACCCCGCTTTCTGCGCCGGTGGTTCCGACATCGCAGTTCGTGGCCGGATTCTCGGTCAACCCCGAGCTTCCCCTCGGGCTCTCGCTCGACCCTGTGACAGGGGCCCTTTCGGGTGCTGCAAGCGTGCTTGCGCCGAGTGCGAACTACACCGTGACCGGAACAAACACGACCCAGCAGACCGGCACCACTTCATTTGATCTCGAAGTCGTTGCGATTCCGCCGGCCCAACTGGAGTACGGCGGTAGCCCTTTTGTATTCACGCAGGGCTCGTCGGTCTCGGTGAGCCCGACACACACCGGAGACCCGCTGGTGTCCTACTCGCTCTCGGGTACATCGCTTCCGGCAGGACTCTCATTCAACTCGAGTACGGGCGAAATTTCAGGGACACCGACCACACCGCAGTACTCGACCACCAGCACCATCACGGGCACGAATACGGGCGGATCCACCCGCATCACAATTTCGATGGCCGTGAATTCGATGGTTCCCGCCTCCCCCAGCGGGCTTGCCTGGACTGCAGCTTCGGCAACGAGCATCAGCCTGACCTGGAATGACCAGAGCAACAATGAAACCGGATTTGAGATCGAGCGAAGCGGCGGAACCACGCCCATCGCCATCCTTTCAGCCCCTGTCGGTGCGACCTCTCTGCTCGCAACCGGATTGAACTCCGACACGCCCTACCAGTTCAGAGTTCGCTCAGTGGCCATCGGCGCAACAAGTGCGTGGAGTTCGCCGGTGACGGCTCTCGCGCCCGCCGCTCCAGGCGCCCCGACCAACCTGGCAGCATCGGCAGGAAATGCGCAGGTCTCGCTGGTGTGGACGGGCTCAACCGGAAACGGAACGATCCGATATTCCGTTCTTCGATCCACGACGCTCGGCGGGCCCTACGCTCAGGTGGTTGGGGATCTCGCAGGAACCTCCCATACGGATCTCACGGTGCTCAATACCGATCCGCCGACCCTCTATTACTATGTCGTGGTCGCCTCCAACGCAGGCGGATCGAGCCTGAACTCCGCCGAGGTTTCGGCAGCTCCACGTGCGGCCCCGAGCATCAGCTACGCAGGATCCCCTTTTGCCCTCATGCGGGGCGCAAGCGCCGGAACTCTCTCGGTGACTCGCACGGGCGGCCCGATCACCCAATGTGCGATCGACCCGCCACTGCCCCCAGGACTCGTCTTCTCTGCGCAGAACTGCTCGATCTCCGGAACGCCGACTGCTGTTGCTACGGCAGCAAGCTACTCCGTGATAGCGACCAATCTGGGTGGATCCGGGGCCACAAGCTTTACCCTCTCGGTAAACGATACGGCTCCCGCAATCGCATATCCGGTTTCGGGAACTCTCACGCTGACCGAAGGCGTTGCGATGACGAGACTCACCCCAAGCATCAACTCCATTTCGGAGGTGAGTGTCTCGCCGCAGCTGCCTGCTGGGGTGAGCCTCGACACCGAAACCGGGGCTCTTTTCGGAACTCCCACTGCAGTGGCGGCGCTCGCAGATTACACTTTCTCGGCGCAAAACCAGACCGGCCAGTCCGTGCAGGTCACGCTCCCCATCCGCGTGATCCATCGACTTCCGAACCAGTTTGCCTACTCCGAGAGCCCGGCAACCTACACGATCGGATCCCCGATCACGCCAAACACGCCCTCCAATCAGGGCGGAGCGATCACCTCGTATGCCATCTCGCCTGCCTTCTCCAATGGCCTGATTCTCAATCCTCTCACGGGTGTGATCAGCGGAACCCCATCAGCAGCAGCACTCCCCGTCGCCTACACCATCACAGGCAGCAACACAGGGGGATCTACAAGCCTGGTGCTGCCGATCGCCGTAAACGCCACGGTACCGGGCGCACCTACAGGTCTTTTGGCCACTGCCACGACTCCATCGAGTATTTCGCTCACGTGGAATGACAACAGCAGCCATGAGACCGCCTTCAGGGTCGAATACTCCACCAACGGGGGATCGAGCTACATTGCGCTGCCTGCGCTTGCCGCAGGAAGCACCTCATTGGTGCACACGGGCCTGACTTCCAATCTTGCCCACACCTACCGGGTGACCGCACTTGCCCAAGGCGTGCAATCCGGACCCTCCGAGACGGCCACTGCCACTCCGTATTCGGCACCGACCACGCCGACTGGCCTCGTCGCAGTGGCCGGCAATGCAAACGTCGCTCTTTCCTGGAACCCGTCCAGCGGAGGAGGCGCCCTCTCGTACACGGTCAAGCGCTCGACCAGTGCCGGCTCGGGCTTTGCGCCGATCGCCAGCGGACTCTCATCCCCAAGCCATACGGACCTGACCGCGATCAACGGCACGACCTACTACTACGTGGTCTCCGCAGCCAACTCCAATGCCGGGGTGAGTGCTGACTCGGCACAGGTCTCTGCCACCCCGCAAGCGCCGCCCAGCCAGCCGGTCCTCACGATCACTCCCTACAACCAGAGGCTGGTCTTGAGCTGGACGCAAGCCACCGGGGCCGGCCCGATCACCTATGAAGTCGAACGCTCGCCCGATGGACTCTCGGGTTTCGTGCAGGTGGCTTCCAACCTCGGCCCAACCACCTGGTCACAGTCAGGTCTGAACAATGGGACGACCTACCATTACCGCGTTCGCGCCTCGAATCCGACCGGTGGATTGGGAAGCTGGGCCCTGCAGTCGGGAAACCCCCTCAACCACGCTCCCACGATCTCTGCCATCAACAGCCTCCCCGGGGTGGCCGGGGCAGTGCTCGAGGATACGCCCTACTCGATCACTTTTGCAGCGATCGCTGCAGCTGCAAATGAGTCCGACCCCGATGGTGATTCGGTGACCTTCCGAGTGACCTCTCTGGGGTCGGGAAGCCTCGTGCGTTCGGTAGGCGCCGAGCCCGTGGTGATCGGCAGCACGATTGAGACAGGCGAGATTCTCATTTATCAGTCCGGAGCCGACTCAAACGGACTTCTGACGGTAGCTGAACTTGCTGCGTGGGATAACGAACTCGAATCCACAACTGCGGTTCCTCTGCGCATTCAAGTGACCCCGGTCAATGATGTACCGACTGCGCTAAATGGCAGCCTCACGGTTGCCGAGGACTCCACCCAGACCCAGTCGACCCTCTCGGCAACCGATCCCGAAAACGACACCCTGACCTACTCGATTGTCTCCCAGGGCACGAAAGGCAGTGTCCAGCTCTTGAATGCCCAGACCGGCCTGTACCGGTACACTCCCTCGGCCGACCTGAACGGTTCCGACTCATTTACCTTCCGTGTGAGTGACGGACTGGCAGCCTCGAATCTCGCCACGGTCTCGGTCACAATCACTCCGGTCAACGACCCGCCCACACTCAGCCAAGTGACGAACCTCTCGGGTGCCCTCGAAGATACCGCCTTCCCGCTCGCGTATGCCACGCTTGTGGGAGCCGCCAATGAGGCCGACATCGATGGCGATGCCATTTCCTTCCGGGTGGAGTCGATCTCATCCGGAACGCTCACCCTGGATGGAGAGCCCGTTGTGCCGGGTGCAACTCTCCTGAATTCGGGTAAGTCCTGGGTTTGGACTCCTTCTGCAAATGAGAGTGGCCTGAGAACCGCCATCAGCATCCGGGCCTGGGACGGGCAGACCGCCTCACTCACGAGCCCAGTGGCGGTAAAGGTGCTGGTCACCGAGCAAAATGACGCACCCCTGGCCCTGAGCGGTGCACTCACAGTATCGGAGGACGCACTTGCCGTACCCGGTCAGCTGGTGGCGACCGATGCGGACGGAAACTCGCTCACCTATTCGATCGTATCGCCTCCCTCGAGCGGCACTTTGGCGCTCATCAATGCTGCGAGCGGGGCATACACCTACACTCCTACAGCCAACTTCAATGGGTCTGACTCATTCACCTTCAGGGCAAGCGACGGAACCACGAACTCCAACACCGCAACCGTTTCGATCACAGTACTCCCGGTAAACGACGCTCCAGTACTGGCCAACCAGAGCCTGACCGTCTCGGAGGACTCGGGGGTGACCTCGGGAATGCTCGTGTTCACCGATGCTGACGGTCCTTCGGCCACTTTCACAGTGGTCACGCCCCCTTCCAAGGGCACATTCACCTTCAGCAACGAAGCGCCCGGTGCGTTCACCTTCGAGCCCTCGCCCAATGCCTTCGGCACCGATCGCGTGGTCATCCGAGTCTCAGACGGCATTGCCGACTCAGCAAATGCACAACTCAACATCACGATCACGGGAGTCAATGACGCTCCGACCCTTTCTTCGATGCAGGTACTCACCGGTGCGGCTGAAGATACAGGCTACTCGATTACCTACGATATGCTGGCACAGGCCGGCAATGAGCAGGATGCCGACGGGGATCCGATCAGCTTCAGAGTTTCAGCCATCAGTTCTGGAACGCTTTCTCGAGGAGGCGTGCCGATCACGATCGGCGGCCCGTCAGCCCTCCTGTCCGCAGCAGGTGCCCCGTGGATCTGGACGCCGCCCGCAAACGCAAGCGGCACGAGGGGAGCATTCCTCATCGTGGCATCGGATGGCACATCCGAGAGCGCTCCGTCGGTCCAGGTGCAAGTACAGGTCGATGCCGTCAACGATGCTCCGGTTGCAGCGGCCTCCTCACTGAACACTGACGAGGACACGGCCGCCTCAGGAACTCTCCCGGCCTCCGATCCTGAGGGCTCGGCCCTCACCTTCGCGGTCGTTGCACACCCCGCCAAGGGTGTCGTCTCGATCACCAACCCCGTGACAGGCGCCTTTACTTACACGCCAAACGCGAACGCAAACGGATCTGATTCATTCACTTTCAGGGCAAGCGACGGGTCTGCCCAGTCCAATTTGGCCTCGCTCAATATCTCCATTGCGGCGATCAACGATGCTCCGGTTGCTGCAGACGGATCGCTGACCTTGATCGAGGACGCCGTCTCTGCCACCGGCCTGCTACAGGCCTCCGATGTCGATGCCAATGCCCTGACCTTCTCAGTGGTGACTCCACCCACGAAGGGGAGCGTCACCCTCACGAATGCTTCCACGGGCGCGTACTCTTATGTCCCGGGCCAGAACCAGACCGGTACTGACTCTTTCACTTTCAAGGTCTCTGACGGAACCGTCGATTCAAATACCGCCACGATCAGTGTCGGAATCAACGCCCAGAACGATGCGCCCGTACTGACGACGATCAGCCCGATGGGCGGAGCCACCGAGGACACCCCATTCAGCATCAGCTATTCAGACCTGCGTACGGCGGCGACCGATGAGTCGGATGCAGACCATGACACACTCTCCTTCCGGATCGAGTCGATTTCGACCGGATCACTGACCCAGGCTGGCGTTCCCGTCACTGCCGGAACCACCCTGCTCTCGGCAGGCGGGTCGCTCAGCTGGACGCCGGCTGCCAACGCTAACGGAAGCCTGAACGCATTTACCGTCCGGCTCTGGGATGGCGCTCTGCTCTCGTCCACTCCCGTGCAGGTAGTGGTGAACACTTCGGCCGTCAATGACAGGCCCACCGTGACCGCCGGAACCCTCTCGGTGAATGAAGATGCCTCCGCAAATGACACTCTAACGGGCTTCGATATCGAGGGCACTGCGCTCACCTTCACGGTCTCCACCCCTCCTGCCAAGGGCGCTGTCACGGTGACTGATGCGGCCACCCGGGCCTACACTTATGTGCCTTCGGCCAACCAGAGCGGCACCGACACATTCGAGTTCACGGCAAGCGATGGCGCACTGACCTCGCTGCCCGAAACAGTCACGGTCACGATTCAACCCATCAATGACGTGCCCACCCTGACGTCAGTCTCGACGCTGACCGGCGCCTTCGAAGACATCGAGTTCTCCATCAGTCATGCCGCCCTGCTTGCCGCCTCCAATGCGGCCGACCTCGACGGCGACACTCTGAGATTCAGGGTCGAGTCGGTCAGCACCGGCACGCTCAAGCTCTCCGGCGTCGCCGTGGTTCCCGGCACGACTCTGCTCGCCCCGGGACAATCGCTTGGCTGGACTCCCGCCTCAAATGCCAATGGCGAGCTTGCGGCATTCACGATCAAGGCCTGGGACGGCACGACCGCATCGGCCACCGCCGTTCCGGTCAATGTGCTCGTGACCCCCGTGAACGACGCTCCCATCATCGTGGCTCCGGCGTCCCAGACCATCAACGAAGGCGGCGCCACGGGCACCCTTGCCATCACGATCGGCGACACCGAAAGCGTTGCCTCTTCGCTCACGCTGTCTGCCACTGCAGCCAACACCACACTCCTTCCTCCCGGAAGCCTGGTATTGGCCGGCACCGGCTCGGCACGCACCATCAGCGCCACCCCCGCGACCGATGCCAATGGATCCTCGGTGATCACGCTGACCGTGAGTGACGGTTCGACCAGCACGAACGCAACATTCACCCTGACCGTGAACGCGGTGAACGATGCACCGACGCTCACCTCGATCAATCCTCTCACAGGGGCAACCGAAGACACGGCCTACACCATTGGCCATGCAGCACTGCTTGCAGCATCGAACGTCTCCGACTTCGACTCATCCGGGCTCTCATTCCGGGTCGAATCGCTCACCAACGGCACTCTGAGCAAGGGCGGTGTCGCAGTCGTGGCCGGAACCACCGTGATCAGCACCGGGGAGTCCCTGGTTTGGACTCCTGCAGCAGATGCTTTCGGCGAGATCGCAGCTTTCTCAGTGCGGGCGTATGATGGTGCTCTGGCATCGGCCACGGCCATTCCGGTGGTGATCGAAACCTCGCCCGTCAACGATGCTCCCACCCTAGAGCCGCTCGCGGCAATCAGCCTCACTGAAGACGCTGGAGCCCAGAGCGTGCCGCTCGCTGGAATCGGAATCGGGCCGTCCAATGAATCCCCGCAGCCACTCACCGTCACGGCTGTGAGCTCGAACACGGCACTCATTCCGGACCCAGTCGTCAGCTACACCAGCCCGAACCCGACGGGATCGATCGCCTTTACACCTGTTCCGAACCAGTCGGGAAGCACCACGGTGACCATCACGGTGAGCGACGGACAGGCTGCGAACAGCACCGTCTCGAGGACCTTCGTGGTCACCGTTACGGCCGAAAATGATGCGCCCACCCTGGATCCGATCAGCCCGATTGCCATCAGCGAGGACTCCAGCGGTAACACGGTCTCACTTGCCGGAATCAGCGCAGGCGGCGGCGAGTCGCAGGC
>CAIOHW010000312.1 GCA_903858195.1 Oligoflexia bacterium
CCTTCGAGCTTGTGGTGGCGCCCCATTTTTTGCAGCACGGCGTTTGAGCCGCTTTGCACGGGCAGGTGCAGCTGCGGACAGAGCTTGGAGACCCCGCCCTTTTCGGCAGGCTGGTAGCACTCGATCAGTTCGTCGCTGAAATCCAGAGGATGGCTCGAAGTGAAGCGCACGCGCTTGAGCCTAGCAAGCCTCGGATCGGCATCGATCGCCCGAAGGAGCATCGGAAAGTTTTCTTCGCCTTCGCGCGGGCCCACCTTGCCGATCTGGTTGGTGAGGCTTCGCGGCTCGCGAAGGGCCTTGTTTTCGTTTCCCTTGCCAAAGCTGTTGACGTTCTGGCCAAGCAGCGTGACTTCGCGCACTCCGGTGGCGACCAGCCTTGCGAGGTCATTTAAAACCTCGTCGATCGTGCGGGATTTTTCCTTCCCGCGCGTGAACGGCACGATGCAATAGGTGCAGTACTTGTCGCAGCCCTTCATGATGTTCACGAAAGCCTGCGCCTTGGCGCCATGGACCTTGGTCTCGGTCGAGTAGTCCATGGTCTTGTCAAAATCGGCATAGACCACGTGCCGCTCGCCATGGGCCACGCGATGCACGATCTCGGGGAGCGAATCGATCGTGTCGGTGCCAAACACGAAGTCCAGGTACGGGGCTTTTTTAAACAGATTCTGCTTGTCGAGCTGGCCCACGCAGCCGCCAATTCCGATCAGGGGCGCGCGTCCGGTCCGCTCGTTCTCGTGGTTGTAGACGCCGAGCTGCGAGAGCGCCTTGTGGACGGCCTTTTCGCGTACCGTGCAGCCGTTGATCAGGATCAGGTCGGCCGCGTTTGCAGCCGGGGCCTGGGTCAGGCCTTTTTCGGCCATGAGGGCTGCCATGCGCTCGGAGTCGGCCACGTTCATCTGGCAGCCGAAGGTCTTGATGTAAAACGACTTGGGGTCCCGCGTCATAGGCGGATGGACCTACCCGGAAAGGGGCTTCCCTGCAAGGGCGAGCCTAAGCTCCTCGAGCCTCGCACCCCGGGGGGTGCCTTTGGCACTCTTCATCTCCGATGCGATTGCGGCACGAATCTCGGCGATGTGCAGTTCGCCTCGCCATTGGCCATCATCATCGGAGCGGACCCATCGGAGCATGGCCATGCAGTCAGCCAGATCCGATTCGCTCATGCGAGGGATCTTGAGCCGAAGGTAGAGCGTTGCATTGGGACGAAAGATGCGAGCCCCCGGCCCCTCATGAAGGAGTTCGAGCGCGCTTCGATAGCCCTTGATCTTTTTCAGGAAAAAGCCCGCCGCGGAATTCACTGCCTCCACGGGAAGGCCGAGCTCTTCGGCTAGCCCAAAGAGTTTGAGCTGGTCTGAGTTGGCCATCTCGCCTGCCGGAACCAGATCGATATCTTCGGTCACCCGCTCGCTTGCTCCGAGATACAGGAGCAGTGCTCCGCCCACGAGCACCCAGTCACCGGAAAGGCTTTTTCCGGCACCGATCACGAGTTTCTTGACCACTGCCGATGGAAGGCCTTGGCGTGATTTCATCTTGGGTTTTCCAGTCAAAGCATCCTCGCCAGGTGTGAAAGCGCGACCCGGCGAAGCTTGAGGATGCGCCCCGGGTCGGCCCGGCGCTCCCGGGTTGGACCCACTGCACAGGTCCACACCTGTTTGAACCCAGCACCCCGTGCGAGCTCAGCATGGGCGCTCGGATAGTGGTCCCGGACCGCAAGGAGCAGGGCCGCAAGGGCGTCCTGAAAACGCGAGCCGGGCTCCGAATCCCGGGGTTGAATTCCGGCAAGAGCGACTGCCATTCGATCGACCCAGTCGGCTCTGCTCAGGGGGCGCGCCCCGGGTCGGGCTCCCGCATCGGAGATCGGAAGCCCAAGCGCCGCCCACTCCGCAAGGCTTGCCTCAGGCTTGCGAAAGAGCACCTCGATGCCCAGCGCCGATGCCACGGCCTGGAGAGTACTCCAAGAAGGATTACCCCGGCTCGATTCGAGGAGCTGGATTCCGGGCAGGCTCACACCCGCGCGCGCGGCAAGCTTTTGCTGTGACCATCCAAGCCCTTTGCGACGTTGGGCGAGTTCATGGGATAGGCTCTGGAACGACAGATCCAACATACTTAAATACACATACTAAAGTATGTAACCTACTGCGTCAACGGCTCGAGAGCAGCTGCTCCATCAGGGCTGCCGCATCGACCCCGTGTTCGGGGCAGGCCACGCGCCCGAGCGGCGAAGCGATGCGCGAGGGCTCGGCTGAAAGCTCGATCCAGGGGCCGCGGCCGGGCTCAAGCGCGTAGCAGGACTGCCCGGGGGCGAGGCCCTCGGGCTTTTTTGCATGAAGGGTGAGATGGAGCGCTCCGGGCTCGGCAAGCCCCGGTCGCCAGATC
>CAIOHW010000313.1 GCA_903858195.1 Oligoflexia bacterium
CTCTCGAGGCAGGAGGCCCATCATCATGAAAAGCTCCCAGGGCTTGCCGGTCACTCCCGACTGAGCCCCGTGGTCAAGCGCCTGTCGGCCGGTCCCTACGTGTCGAGTCAGCGCAAGCGTTAAGGCCATCAGTCCATGAAGATCCTCCGCACCCGAAGTGAGCTGCGTTCGCACCGCGAGGGGCTTGCCCCTGGCGTGCGACTGGGGCTCGTGCCCACGATGGGGGCCCTGCATGAGGGGCATCTCTCGCTCGTGCGGCAGGCCGCCCTTGAATGCGACCAGGTCTGGGCGACGATCTTCGTCAATCCGCTTCAGTTTGGGGCCAATGAGGATCTCTCGCGGTACCCTCGTCCCTTCGAGCGCGACGTGGCGCTGCTGGAGTCGGTCGACTGTGACGTCCTATTTGCCCCCGAGGCCTCGGAGGTCTACCACCCTGACTCATCGACGCGAGTGATCGAATCCCACGTCTCGCAGCCGCTCTGCGGAAGCGTGCGTCCCGGTCATTTCGAGGGTGTGACCACCGTGGTGCTCAAGCTCTTGAATCTGGTTCAGCCCTCCGATGCCTACTTCGGACAAAAGGACGCACAGCAGTGTGCCGTGATCGAGCGCATGGTGCGGGATCTCGATGTTCCGGTGCGCCTGCACCGCGGTGCCACGATTCGCGAAGCCAGTGGGCTCGCCATGAGCTCGCGCAATGTCTACCTTTCAGAAGACGAGCGCAGAGTCGCTCCGCGTCTTGCCGCGGCCCTCGATGCCATGGTGATTGCCTTTCAGCAGGGACAGACCGGGGGCCGTGAGCTCGAGCAGCTGGGCCGCCAGCAGCTCGAGGCAACGCCCTTCGAGGTCCAGTACCTGGAGATCCGCGACACGCTCACGCTCGAGCGGGTCGAGAAGGCGCGCAAGGGAGCTACAGTATTTGCAGCCGCTTTTCTGGGGCGAACGCGCCTGATCGACAATCGGCAGTTCTAGGGCCGAATGCAGGACTGATAGCCAGAGAAGTAGCCTCCAAACGAGCGCCACCTCACCGGAGTCGAGCCCAGCCAACCTGAGATCTCGATGTCCCTGCCGGGGGGCAGGAGTCGCATCTGGAGAGTCGAGAACCTTCCGCCCACTTGGGCGCTGACCCGACCAAAGCTCACGTTCCAATGCACCGACTGGTTGCCGATGGTGCCGGTGAGCCAACCCGAATCCGGTGAACCCATCAGTCGCAGCCGCAGCGAGCCCTCCAGCAGGCAGTCTTCGCCGAGAGCCTCGCGCTGCAGGCTCAGCACGCGCCCGAATTGCGTCGAGGGCGTGTAGACATCCATCAGTACAAAACTTCCAACAAACCCCGGGCCGCGAAGCCATGCGGTCACGGTGTCCAGGCCCTGGCCCGAAGTGGGACGCCCATCTACGGCGAGGATCAGGTCACCGGGAAGGATTCCGGCGCGCTCAGCCGGACTGCGGGGCACGACGCCCACCACCTGGGTCTGGAGCGAGCTATTCTGCGTGATCTGGACTCCCACCCCGATCACACGCTCGGCATTGGCATGGGCCTGGCCTGCGGCGATGAGAATCCCGGTGATAGCAGCAAAAAGTGAAAAACCGATTTTGCGGATCATGCGTTCCCCCGTTGGATGGTTCGATTAAAACCGAGCCTGAGGCTGATGAAAAGAGTCAATTGCCCGAGCTGGGAAATTCAAGCGTTGAGGGAGTGGGTGGCGGGGCGGGAGCGGGAGATGCACTTGCACCCGGTGCGGAGGCTCCGGGTTCATCCAGGGTGGCTGGAGGTTCGAATGCCGGGATCACCTCAAAAGTGGGCGTCGCTCGCGGGGAGAGTGAGTCCACTGTGGGCGAAGGTGTCGGGCGCAGGCGTGTCGGGGATGGGCCCGGTTTCGCGGTCCAGACGGCGGATGGCGATGCACTGGCCGGAATCGGCGGGGGCTCGAGCTGCCCGGGGGCCTCGGGTTTTGGGCTACAGGCCGAAAGCGCCACAAGCAGTGCTGCCGAATTCAGGCCTCGCATCAGGCCTAACCCTGCAGCGCCTGCTCAAGGCGATCCCAGATTCGTCGCGCGATCTCCCGTTTGGAGCCAAGCTCCCAGTGTTCGGGCTCGGCATCGCGACTGAGCCAGAAGCCTGCATTGGTAGCGGAGCCAAATCCCGTCTCGGCGGCTGCATCGCCCATGGGATGCGAGGAGATGGGATTTGCAAACAGGTGGTCGAGGCGCTTGGACTCAAGCTTCCTGCGGCCGTTTTCAAGCACTGCGCAGGTCTCGGCGGCAAACCCCACGAAACGCTTGCCTGCCGATGCCGGATGGGCGCGCAGGCTCGCCAGCACATCGGGCGAGGCGACAAGTTCGAGATTCGATGCCCCGGCAGCTCGCTTGAGTTTGGTAGGCGAGCTCTGGGCCACTTCGTAATCCATGACAGCGGCCGTAGCGATGATGCCCGAAACCTCGGGGAGAAACCCCAGTGATGCCTCAAGCATCTGGGCCGCCGTATGGACCTTTGAGAGTTCGAGCCGTGCCTGCTGGTCGGAGTCAGCAGGCGAAGGTACGACCACGCCCTTGTCGACTCCCAGCACGTAGCGGATGGAGGCACCCCGGGCGAGCCCTTCCTCGGCGAGTTCTTTTCCCATCCATCCGGTCGACGGATTGGTGATGTATCTCACAGGATCAATGTAGGTCTTGGTCGGGCCAGCCGTGATGAGCCAGCTCGTGCCTCGAAGGCCCTGGTTATGGGTTGAGACAACCGGGGCTATCGCCTGCTCGCAGGCATCAGCCAGGATTTCAAGCTCGGGGAGCTTTCCTGCGCCCTCTTCGCCGCAGGCCAACACTCCGCTTGCGGGCTCAATCAGCCGTACGCCGCGGTCGCGAAGGACCCTGCAGTTTTCGCGCGTGGCAGGGTGCTCCCACATCGCAGTATTCATCGCAGGGGCAGCGATCACCGGTGCCCGGGTCGCCAGCAGGATGGTGGAGAGCAGGTCATCTGCAAGGCCGTGTGCCAGGCGGGACAGGGTGTTTGCCGTGGCAGGTGCCACGAGTACGAGATCGGCCCAGCGGGCGATTTCGATGTGTTCGGTGCCCAGCACTCCGGGGCCATAGAGTCGGGTGGCCACTGGCCGGTGCGTGAGCGTCTCGAGCACCAGCGGACTCACAAAGTGGGATGCACTCTCGGTGAGCACGCAGCGAACTTCAAAACCCCGGGCCTGGAGCAGGCGCACGAGCTCGGGCACCTTGTAGGCTGCGATACCGCCCGTCACTCCGATCAGGATGCGTTTGCGTGCAGGGGCATTCATTCGCGGTTCTCCCAGCCCAGTCGGATGATCCCCTCGAGCGTGAGCGTCGGAACAAACTCAAAGCCCTGCTCACGCAGGTCCAGGAGGTGGCCCCAGCCGCCCGTGAGGATGCGCCGGGCCTTTTCGAACGAGGCTCCGCCATCGCGAATCAGGCGCGTGGTCATGCCCTCGATGAGCGCTTCGTGGCCTTGAAAGATGCCGCTCTGGAGCTGGGTTTCGGTTGTGTTTCCGAGCGCCATGCCTGGTCTGCTCCAATCGACTTCAAAGAGCCTCGCCGCGCGCGAGGCGAGAGCGTTGAACGAGGTTTCCATTCCCGCGACGATCGAACCGCCAAGGTAGCGGCGGTGCTCATCGACCATGCAGAAGGTCGTTGCCGTTCCTGCATCGACGATCACAAACGGAGGATCAAAGCGGGCAAGCGCTCCTGCGACATTGGCGATACGGTCCGCACCCAGCTGTTCGGGATGGGGGAGTCTGAGCTCAAAGCTCCGCCGGATCGTGGAGTCAATCCAGAGCCATGGGGTGCCAGAAAATGCCTGCGCCAGCGCTGTCCTGACCGATGGGACTACCGAAGCCACGAGCACGCGGTCCACCCTGGATTCCGAGGCGCCGGACTGCGCACTCATGAGCCTTTTCAGTCGCGAGAGCCAGTCCTGCGCTGCGAGATCGGCCTCGGTCTTGAATCGCGCGGTGGAGATCAGGGCAGGCTTTGGGTCTCGAGCGTCGATCTCATAAAGACCCGCTACCGTCTGAGTGTTGCCGATGTCGATGGCAAGCCACCGGGCCTTCACCTCAGGCATGCCCCGGGCTCTCCTGTCGCTGGCTCTCGGCACCGGCTGCCGTCGCCTGAGTCTCGGCGACGAACTCACGAACACACTGCTCGATGATCGAGGCAACCTGCGCCCTGGGCTTTGCAAATGAGGGCGGAGGCGAAAGCGAGAGCCCGACCAGGTCATTGATCACCAGCACCTGGCCGTCGCAGTCCCTTCCCGAACCGATGCCGATCGTGGGAATCGCAAGCTCGCGGGTGATCCGGGCCGCGACCGCGTCGTCAACGCACTCCAGGACTACGGCAAAGGCTCCGGCTTCCTGGAGGGCAAGCGCGGAGCGCATGAGCCATTCGGCCTGGCCCGGGGCCTTTCCAAATCGGGGGTATCCGCCGAGCTGGTGCACGAGTTGGGGCTGCAACCCGATGTGGGCCATGACCGGAATTCCCTGGGACGTGAGCCTGCGTACGATCGGGGCTGCCGTCTCATCACCTTCGAGCTTTACGGCCTGTGCTCCGGCCTCTTGGAGGGCGCGAATCGAATGGCGAAGGGCTGTGTCGGGATCCGTGCAGGTTCCAAACGGCAGATCCAGTACGACGAGCGCCCGCTGGGTCGAGCGAACCACGGCCTGCGTGTGGTGGACCATGGCGTCCATCGTGACCGGAATCGTGCTCGAGTGCCCGAGCATCGTGTTGCCCACGCTGTCACCCACGAGAATGAGGTCGACGCCACCACGCTCCACCAAGGCCGCCATGGTCGAGTCATAGGCGGTGAGCATGGCAAGCCTGCGGCCTTCTGCCTTGAGTCTTCGGATGTCTCGGGTCGTGATCCGGCGGATCGACTGGGCCGGGCGGGTCTGTACGCTCATGCCGTGCCCTCCTCGTTTTCAGAGTAGCGAAGCGGGGTGGCACGGCCCTCGTTTCGGCAGAGCGGAAAGTTCTCGGGTGAGACGTAGAGGCGCGTGATGCTCCGCTTTTCACTGTAGCGAAGAAAGAGGTCGGTGCACTGCTCGAGACGGATGAAGCTCGGCGCGCTGTAATGGTTATCGTAGCGCACGAAGATGGGGTCTCCGGGCTTGCGGAAGTATTTTGAAAGTTCGCCGGTCGAAGTGGCCTTGAGGTAGTGAATGCCGCGTTTTTCGAGGTTCGCCTCGGTGCGCGCCTGAAGGTCCTGCTGCTCGCTTGCCGCAAGCTTGGTGGCGGGGATGCCACTGTGGAGTTCCATGAGCATGCGGTAGGGGCGCTTTTCGGTGATGCGGCGGGCCCACTGGTTTGGGCTTCGGGCCAGATGCGAATAGAGATGGGCGTCGTTGCAGTCGGCGTAGGCCTCGATGTCGGAGGGGAGCGAGTAGTCGCAGTCGGGACTTGCGAAGTACTCGCCCAGCATCGCGTCGTACACTTCGCTTTTGTAATGGAAGTAGACCATCAGGAACATGTGGAAGCGCGAGATCAGAAAGTCCTCGAACGAGTACAGCGCGCGGTGCTGGAGCGTGAGGAAGCATTTGCCCGCGTGGATGTGCGAGGTCAGGTTTGAGACGATCCAGTCAAAATCGAACTGGCCGTAGCTGACACCCGCTCCGAGACTGTCGCGTCGGAGGTAATCCATGCGATCTGCATCGAGCTCGCTTGAGATGAGCTGCTTGAGGATCGGGCGGAAGTCGATCGTCACACCCTCGATTCGCTCCTTGAAAAAGTCATCTTCGATGTGCAGGTCCGGATCGATCAGAGCAGCGACGTGCCGGGGGCTGAAGTCGAGCTTCTGGCTTGCGGCCGACTTCTCGAGAAGCGGCGTCAGGCCTGAGTCGAGGATGATCTTGAGGGTGTAGTCTTCGTGCGTGGCCTTGCGGTCTTCGCCCTGTGCGAGATTCGGAACCGAAAGGCGGCTCACGGGCGGCATGGCAAACTCGGTCGTATGAGAAAGGGGGCCGTGCCCAACGTCGTGCAGGAGCGCGGCAAGACGGGTGACCGCCCGGAAGCGCGCATGCGCCGCGGGCGCCTGGGCGAGCAGAGGTACGCGTACGGGTGTATCGGCGGCGCGCGTGCGTGGCCCACCAAAGATGGTGTCAAAGGCCTGGGTAGCCGTCTCCATCGCGCCGAGGCTGTGGATGTAGCGGTTGTGGGTGGCGCTCGGAAAGGAGTACTCCGCAAAGCCAAGCTGGCGGATCTGCCTCAGACGCTGAAAATAGCGCGAGTCCAGCACTGGGAGCTCGGCCGAGGACAAGGCGATGGAGCCATGGATCAGGTCGCGGATTTCCATTCAGGGCTCAAGGGTCTAGCAAGGCAGGGGGGGCCTGAAAAGGGGTAAAGCTGTGTCATAAAAAAACCCGGAGATCCGCTCTGGGCGGGCTCCCCGGGTTTCAAAACGGGATCGAACTGGAAGGCTTATTCTTCGGAGCCGTCCTTGTGGGCGTGGGCATGCTCGTGCTCGTGTGAGTGGGCCTCGTGCGAGCTGTAGCCGAACGCCTGGCTGAGCGAGCCGCCGGCGGCTGCCAGGGTTGCGGCCGTCTGGGCCGGAGCTGCGGCGACCGGGGCGGCCTTGGGTGCTGCGACCTTGCGGGGAGCAGCTTTCTTGCGGGGAGCTGCCTTCTTTGCAGCAGACTTTTTGGGGGCTGGCTTCTTCTTTGCGACTTTCTTGGCTGGCTTCTTCTTGCCTGCAGCCTTTTTGGCGGGTTTCTTCTTTGCTGCGGCTTTTTTGGAGGCTTTTTTTGCCGTTTTCTTTGCTGTTTTCTTTGCTGCTGCCTTCTTTGCTGCCTTCTTTGCTGCCTTCTTCTTCTTGGCCATGTCGTGCTCCTGGAGGTGGTTGTGTTGAATAAAAAATTTCACGGCGCGAACGCCGCCGTTCATCTAAACGCCGCTGGGTGGGGTTTGCAACTCCTAGTGCTGGATAAAATCGAGCACGGACTCCGTGTCCGGGTCGATCGCAAGGCCTTGGGGTCTGAGCGAGCTTAAGGAGACGAGTTTGACACTATATCCCACCCGTCCTCGGGTCCGGGACGGGGCCAATGCCTGGCCACCCCACGATGACCTGAGCAGGTTGGGGTCGAGCATCAGAAATGGGCCGCCGCCATTGGAGCCGATCTCTTCGCCATCGCTCGTGGTCAGGGGGTCGCTCACCCGGGCAAAGTGAAAGCTCTCGAGATCATCGGTGTTGCGGGTGACCTGTGCCCGGAGCAGTCCGAAGTAGGCGCGGAGGCCGTCTCGGATGGTCTGCTTGGCGGGGGTAAGCTGCGTGGGAACCTGAACCCCCTGAAGGATGTCTTCAATTTCCTGAAGGGGATCGAGCGAGGCGGTCTCGCGGTCCTTCACCGGGGCGTAAAAGGCAGTCCAGGGCGAAGGGGTTTGGCCGATTCCATTGCCCACCTGTGAGTAGTAGCTGACGGATTCAGTGGCGAGATCCGGACTCCCCGTGTTGCCTGAGCGGATATCGACCGGGATGACGTACCGGCCGTGCTCGGAGCGCAGAGGGGCCATGGCCGTGCGGATGGCCCGGTCCACCGAGCGCTGGGTGAGGGTGGGGGGGCCTCCCGAGGTCGCTTCACGGCTGGTATTGAGCAGGGCTGAGTAGTGATCCCCCTTGTCAAAGCCCTGCCCGCGGGCGGCACCGGTCTCGGTGTTGGGGTCGAGCATTCCCAGATTCGGGATCTTGCCCACGAGCTGGGGGCTGGGCTGCGATGAGTGGTTCAGAAAAGTCTGGCCCGGACCCCCCGGGCGCACCCAGGCATTTGCGTCCTGTCTCGGGCCGATCCGGCTGCCAAAGGGCTTGGCAGCGGCATAGGCGGTCATCTCGAGCTCGCCAAACGGCGAGAACAATACGCGCGCCTTGGCCCTGAGTCTCACGGCATAGTGAACATTGGCCGAGGCGCTTCGCTTGTGGACGCCCACGGGGAGGGTTCTTCCCGTGATGGGGATGTGAAAATACTTCTGCACGCAGCCCCTGGCAGCTGAGTCGAACTCCGGCTGCACGGCAAACGTATCGAACTCTGCAAAAACGGGCTCAAGCTCCAGCATCTGCCCTCCCTCGGGCAGGAGCTCATCGAGGAAGATGGTGGAGTCATCGAAGAGCTTGGGCCCCAGCGTCCGATAAGCCGAGTAAAAGGCCTGAAGCGTGCGCTCGCGGGCAAAAAAATCCCCGCCTTCCTCGAACGCTTCGATCTTCTCCAAGGTCATATCTTTTGCGGGTGGATAGTTCACGAAGCGCTGCAGCGAATCGATCCGCTTCTTGAGGAGCAGGTTCTTGGGCACCAGTCCAAGCCCCTGGGTCACGGCCTGCAGGGTGCTCGGGATGGTGAGGTCCGAGGTGCTCTGAGCGAGGTTTTGAAGCAGAGTGCTGCCGCTTGCCTCGGTGTTAAAGAGCCACAGATAGAGGGCCATGATGTTGGTCAGGCCGATCTCTTCGCAGTTGGCGCGCCGGAGGTTTTCGATTCCCTGAAGCACGCCTTTCAACGCTTGTCCGATGCTGTCGAGAAAACCCGGGTTCGGAATGGCGATCTCAGGCAGGTTCGTGAGCTGGCAGAAGTTGTCATCGCGTCGGTAGACGAGGCAGACGGCCGGCACGCCATGCGAGGCATTCGGGCCCCAGGGCACCGGCCCTGCGGTGAGCGCCTGGTTGATTCCTGCGCTCGACCCCAGAACATAGTAGCGCAGGAGGAACTTCTTGAACTGCCGGCGCATCTCGTAGTTCAGGATCGCGATGTGGTTCATCTGACGGGCCTGGGTGGCGGCACCTGCATAGGCCGCCACATCGGCCGCGTTTTGGAGATTGATCTTGGCGTGCACGACCATTCCCGTGTTGGTCACGAAGGCGAGAAACAAAAAGAACGTGGTCCCGATCATCAGTGCGGCAAGCACGCTGATCTGGCCAAGCTCCCGTGCCTTGCGGCTGGTTTTCGAGGCAAACCCCAGAAGAGTCATGAGGCTTAAGTGTCGCAGCGCACGAGGATGCTGTCCATGCTGCGACAGGGTGTCGATTCGATGGACGGCACACCCCGTCAGGGGGAATGGGGACAGTCTCACGAACCATAAAAAAAGCTCATTATTTCAATCACTTAAAATACAGACCTCTCTCGGCCGGGGTGGCATACGCGGTGCACTATGGGGCTGCGTGGAACGTATGCGAAAATTATCAACCCTCTGGCTCTCAAGCCTCCTCTGCCTGACGGGCACCGTGCAGGCGGGAGTGAACCTCTCCAGCCTCTGCACGGACTGCGCTCCCAAGGGCCTCTCGGCAGCCCAGGCGCTCGCCCTCGAAAACTCGGTGGTCTCCAAAGACCCATTCCTGCTCGTACCCAATACTCCAATGGTCGAGTTTCCGACGGCCAGTGCGACCCAGCTGGAGCTGGGCAAGATCAACTACA
>CAIOHW010000314.1 GCA_903858195.1 Oligoflexia bacterium
AGGAGATCGCCAAGGAGCAGCTCGGCCAGCAATATGAAGTCACCCGAGGCGACACCCTTTGGGGCATCTCGCAGCGGCTTTTTGGCGAGGGCAACTATTGGCCCAAGATCTGGGCACTGAACGGACAGTCGATCCCCAATCCGCACTGGATCTATCCCGGCGCAAAGCTGGTGTTCATGCCGGGCTCAGCGACTTCGCTCCCATCCCTGCGCCTTGCGGATGCCTCCGGCGCAGCAGGTGCCGAATCAGCCAGCACCACCGATGTTCCTCGCTCGCAGCAATGGCGAGATCTCCCGCTCCAGGGCTGGGAGCAGGTCCAGGTCACCCTGCCTCCCGAAGTCGACGCGCAGGGCTTTGACCTTCGAAACCGTTATCAGATCCCCAAGATCGAAGGATTCGACATCCACCGGGTAGCCCAGAGTGAAGAGCTGCCCGTGCTGGGCCGGATTCGCGCAGCCGAGTCGAGGAGCGCGCAGCTGGTTCAGGGCGACACCGTCTTTCTGGTTCCCGAGAGTGAGGGCTCGCTCCAACCCGGACAGGTCCTCACCCTCTCGCGCAAGCCGGACCCATTGACTGGGCCCGGGGTTGACCGTACCGGCCGGGTCTACCGACTGGAGGGCAGGATCCGGGTGGTGCGCGAAACCAATGGTACCTGGCTCGGGCAGATCATCAGCTCCACGGACGGCGCCGAACGTGAAAATTCGATCCTGATCGACCTGACCATGCGAAGCCGGCTGATTGCGCCGGTCGCAGCTCCCGAGGCCCTCGAGGCGACCCTGGTCAATGACCGCACCACTGCGGTTTCGGTCATGGCCCAGCACCAGCTTGCATTCATCAACCGCGGAAGCGACGACGGCGTGGTTCCCGGAATGGTGTTTCGGGCCTACCAGTACAACGACCCCCGCAACCAAAACCCACTTTCATCCGAGAATGTCTCGAGTCTGGGCGACTGCAGTGTGATCGATGTGACGCCGCAGTTCTCCACCGTGCTGGTCACCTCCTCGATCGAGGTGATCCCGGACGGAACGAAAGTCATCGCGCTCACCGACATCTCAGGCCTGACCGGAAAGGGTGGAGCCCGGATTCAGGAGATCGACGGCAAGGGGAGTGGCAAGCCTGCCAACGAACTCGATGGCCTTGAAGAGGATGACGGCCTGAGCGATGAGGAGCGTCGCAACCTCAAGCAGCTCGAGCGCAAGCAGGAGACTCCGGCGCCCAATCTCGAAGAAACTCCTACGGCCCCAGCACCGGAGGAAACCCCTGCGGAAACCCCTCCCGAGACCTCTTCCGAGACCGCTCCAGAAGGGGAGCTTGCACCGGTTCCCGAATCTACAGAGCCACAGCAAGAGCCCGAACAGGCCCCAGCACCGGAGACGGAGTCCGCCCCGAGCGAACCTGTTTCGGAACCCGAGGCTCCGCCCGACTTCTAGCGGTTTTTGAACTTCTGTCATGGCGCTTGCAGTGAGCCGGCCGCATGCCGCTTTTTAAACAAGAAATCCTTCCTGAATCCCTCCTGGCCCAAGTCCCGCGTCCGATTCCAAAACACCTTTGGATCGAGGCCAGAGACGAAGGGGCACTAGGGCTTCTAGCCGAGCTTCCCTCCCGAGGCCTTGCCGTCATCGGCACGCGCTACCCCCACCCTCGCGCACTCTCACAGGTGCGAAGCCTCCTCGAGAATCTCCGCGACTCGCGACTGGTCGTGATCTCAGGGCTCGCTCGAGGCATCGATCAGGCGGCCCACGAAGCGGCGCTGGTCTTTGGACTTCCCACGATCGCAGTGCTCGGATGCGGAATCCGGAACACCTATCCGGAAAGCGCTCACCGGCTGCGTGAGGCCATCGTCACGGCAGGAGGACTGGTGGTCTCGGAGTTCGACCCCGATGACGAACCCCGCCCCTACCGCTTCGTACAGCGCAACCGACTCATCGCGGGCTGGTCGCAGGCGACCTGCGTGCTGCAGGCGGGCCGCCGGTCGGGGTCGCTGCTCACGGCCGACTATGCGCTCCAGATGCACCGTCCGGTTTTTGCCGCTCCGCACTTTCCGGGGGAGCCCGGGTTTGAGGGAAACGAGCGCCTACTCGATGATTTCTCGGTACATTCCCTCTGGGGAGCCCACTCGCTGGGGGCCTGCTGGCTGGAGCTTGCGACGGTCGGTAAAATATTCCCGTCTTGAAAAAACCGGCCCGCTCCCTCTAGATGGTCCTTATGGCCAAAAAAGCCCTCGTCATTGTCGAGTCTCCGTCCAAAGCCAAGACGATCCAGAAGTATCTGGGCCGTGAGTATATCGTCAAAGCGAGCGTCGGCCACATCAAGGACCTTCCCAAGAGCAAGCTCGGGGTGGATCCCAAGAAGGGCTTTGATCCTGACTACGAGCTCATTCCCGCCAAGAAAAAGGTCATGGAAGAACTCAAGAAGGCGGCCAAGGATGTGCCTGAACTTTTTCTGGCCACCGACCCGGATCGCGAGGGCGAGGCCATCGCCTGGCATATCAACGAAGAGCTCAAGACCAAGGGCAAGAAGTCACACCGCGTGCTTTTCAACGCCATCACCAAGCCCGCAGTTCTGGAGGCGATGAAGAAGCCCCAGAAGTTGAACGAAGACAAATACAACGCCCAGCAGGCCAGACGCGTGCTCGACCGGCTCGTGGGCTACAAGATCAGCCCGCTTCTCTGGGACAAGGTCAAGCGCGGCATCTCTGCCGGTCGCGTGCAGTCGGTCGCCCTCAGGCTGGTCGTCGACCGCGAAGCCGAGATCAAGGCCTTCAAGCCCGAAGAGTATTGGCAGGTCGAAACGCAGTTTTCAAAGGAAGGCGTTGCGTTTCCCGCCCGCCTCTTCAAAGTCGACGGAAAGGACCCCGAGCTCCCGTCGAAGGCGGTCGTAGACGACCTGCTCGGCGCCCTGCAGGGCGCGACCTTCACGATCGACGCGATCGAGCAGAAGGAGCGCTCGCGCAAGCCCCAGCCCCCGTTCATCACCTCGCGCCTGCAGCAGGAAGCCGCAAGAAAGCTTGGCTTCAGCGCCAAGAAGACCATGACTCTCGCCCAGAAGCTCTACGAGGGCGTGGATCTCGGCGATCGCGGCACGACGGGTCTCATCACCTACATGCGTACCGACTCGGTGCGCACCGAGCCGGGCGCGATTGCTTCGGTTCGCGAGTACATTGAGCACAAGTACGGCAAGAGCCATCTGCCGGCCGAACCCATCACTTATACATCGAAGAAGTCGGCACAGGATGCGCACGAAGCGATCCGCCCCACCTCGATGGAGCTCACCCCCGAAGTCGTGCAGGGGTTTGTCGACAAGGACGAGTTCAGGCTCTACCAGCTGATCTGGAACCGTTTCGTCGCCTCGCAAATGATGTCTGCCGTCTACGACCAGACCTCGGTGGATGTCGTGACCCAGGACAAGAAAAAGCGCGCCGTGCGTTTTCGCGCCACCGGTTCGGTCATCAAGTTTGCGGGCTTCACCGCCGTTTATCTCGAAGGCAGCGAGGACGAAGCGGCCTCGGATGACGACCGCGCGCTCAAGCTTCCCAAGATCGTCGAAGGCGACACCGTGAAGCTTGCCTCCATCGACCCTTCACAGCACTTTACCCAGCCGCCGCCCCGCTACACCGACGCTTCGCTCATTCGCGAGCTTGAAGAAAAGGGCATCGGCAGGCCGTCGACCTACGCTTCGATCCTGTCCAACATTCAAGACCGCGAGTATGTCGAAAAGCGACAGGCGCGCTACTTCCCGTCCGAACTCGGGACGGTCGTGACCGAGCTCCTTTCGGCTTCGTTTCCTGGCTACATCAATTCGGAGTTCACCTCTGACATGGAGACCCAGCTCGACGACATCGAAGAGGGCAAGGCCGACTGGAAAAAGGTCATGGCCAAGTTCTGGAAGCCCTTCGAGAAAACCCTCGAAGAAGCCAAGGTTTCCATGAAGAACGTCAAGCGGCAGGAGGTTCCTACCGACGTTCGCTGCGACAAGTGCGAGCACACGATGGTCATCAAGTGGGGCAAGCTCGGATCGTTTCTGGCCTGCTCGAATTACCCTGACTGCAAGAACACGCAGGACTTCACCAAGGACGACCTCGGCAAGATCGTGATCGTCCCCAAGCAGTTCACCGACAAGAAGTGCGAAAAGTGCACACAGCCCATGGTCGTCAAGGGCGGAAAGTACGGAAAGTTTCTGGCCTGCAGCGACTACCCGACCTGCAAATTCACGCAGGCCATCACGCTTGGCATCCACTGCCCGGCATGTGCCGAGGGCGAGCTCACGCAGAAGCAGTCCCGCTACAAGCGGCTCTTTTACGCCTGCAACAAGTGGCCTGCCTGCAACTTCGCCTCGTGGGACAAGCCCGTGGCCAAGGGTTGCCCCAAGTGCAAGTTTCCGATCGTGAGCGAAAAGATCACCAAGCGCATGGGACTCTTCCACAAGTGCACTAAAAAAGAGTGCGACTGGATGGAAGTGATCGACCCGAATCCGCAGGCTTCGGCTGAAGCTGCGGGCGAATCCGCCCAAAGCGCCTGATCGCGGTGCCGGATCAGAGGTCGAGGTATTCGCGCGAGAGCGCCTTGCGGCGGCACTGCCTCTCGAGCGCCAGATCCACGAGCTCCGAGAGCAGCGGTGCGTAGCCGAGGCCCGAGGCCTCCCACATCTTGGGGTACATGCTGATCGAGGTGAAACCCGGGATCGTGTTGATCTCGTTGAAGTAGTACTGGCCCGAGTTCTTGTCGAGAAACAGGTCTACTCTCGCCATCCCCTCGCATTCGAGCGCTTCGAACACGTCGCGGGCGATTTTCTGCGCCTGCCTCATCTGGTCATCCGAGAGCTTGGCCGGAATCGAAAGGGACGCGCCGTTCTCGTCGAGGTACTTGGCCTCGTACGAGTAGAACTCATGCGTCGGCGTGACTTCGCCCGCGATGCTCACCCGCGGCGCATCGCCCGGCGTGCGGCTCTCGAGGGCGGCAAGTTCAATCTCGCGTGCAGCGATCCCCTTTTCGATGAGGATCTTGGTGTCGTATTTGAATGCATCGACCAGTGCGGCATCGAGCGATGCGGCGTCCTTCACCTTATGAACGCCCACGCTCGAGCCCATGTTGGCAGGCTTGACGAAAACCGGGTAACCGAGCTCGCGCGCAATGCGCTCACGCTCGCGCGAGCGGTCAGACTCGGAGGCCTTCTTCCAGCGCTCCGAGCGAATCGTGACAAACGGAACAATCGGGATACCGGCATCTCTTGCCAGTCGCTTTGAAATTTCCTTGTCCATGCCGGCAGACGAGGCAAGCACTCCGCAGCCCACATAAGCCACTTCAGCGAGCTCAAGAATTCCCTGAAGCGTTCCGTCCTCGCATAGTGGACCGTGCAGCACGGGAAATACGACCTCGGCAGTGGCAGCGACCTCGCCCGTGCGAGTATCCAGAAAGACGGCCTTGCCCGAGCCGCGCGATGGATCGGGCGGAAGAACCACCGGACGGGCCCCCGAGGAACCCGCTGCCGGCACATTCATGGCTGAGCCCCGTGCCTCGTTTTCGGCCACTAGAGCCTCAACCAAGTGCCAGCATCCCTGCTTGTCGATCGCGACCGGAACGATTTCGAAACGAGAACGGTCAAGATTTCGAATTACGGATGCAGCCGACCGGAGCGAGATTTCGTGCTCGCCCGAGCGCCCGCCAAACAGCACAGCAACACGGGTTTTTTTCATGATTGGCAAAAATCGTAACAGAGCAGAATCCTTGATTCACCCCGAAAAGAGCACTATGGTCGGCTCACTCATTTTGAACCGAGGAGGCGACATGTCATCGCAGGGCCATAATGTTCCCGGAGCCGATCTCTGGAGCGCAAGCGAACTCTACCGCAACGCAGTCCAACAGCTGCAGGAGGCAGTAGGCGTGATGAAGTGCGATCCCTACATCGCCGCGCGCCTCTCCGTACCCAAGCGGGCTCTGGTGGTGAGTGTGCCGATTCGCCTCGATGACGGATCGATCAAGGTCTTTGAAGGCTACCGCGTGCAGCACAACATGACCCTCGGGCCAGGCAAGGGCGGCATCCGGTTCCATCCCGAAGTGACTCTTTCAGAGACTGCGGGACTCGCCATGCTCATGACCTTCAAGTGTTCGCTGGTCGGACTGCCGCTCGGTGGTGCCAAGGGCGGCATTCGCGTGGATTCCAACCAGCTCTCGCGCCAGGAGCATCAGGCTCTCATGCGCCGCTACACGAGCGAGATCAACATGATCATCGGCCCCGACAAGGACATTCCTGCTCCTGACGTCGGCACCGATGCCCAGCACATGGCCTGGATGATGGACACTTTCTCGCAGGAACGCGGTTTCGCGATTCCTGGAGTAGTGACGGGCAAGCCCATTGAGATCGGCGGCTCGCTCGGCCGTGCTGAGTCCACCGGACGCGGCGTGGTCTACACGACTGTTCACGCCAAGCAGTACCTGGCGGCCCAGGGACGCGCCTCGGCACGTGTCGATGCGTCGACCACGGTGGCCGTGCACGGATTTGGCAAGGTCGGTGCGATTGCAGCACTCGAAATCCATGCTCTCGGAGCCAAGGTCGTGGCCATCGGTGACGTTTCAGGAGGCCTCTACAACAAGAACGGCCTGAATGTTCCCGAGGTCTATAGCTACTTCCAGAAGAACCGAACCCTGAAGGGCTATCCCGAAGCCGAAGCCATTTCGCCTGAGGATGTCCTCACCCTTCCGGTTGAAGTCCTCATGCCCTGTGCGATCGACGGCGTGATCACCGACAAGAACGTCGGCCAGGTCAAGGCCAAGATCATCGCCGAAGGCGCCAACGGCCCCGTCACCACGAGTGCCATGAAGGTCCTCGAAGAAAAGGGCAGCTTCATTATTCCCGACGTGCTCTGCAACGCAGGCGGCGTGATCGTCTCCTACTTTGAGTGGGTGCAGGGACTTCAGAACTTCTTCTGGAGCGAAAAAGAAGTGAATGCCAAGCTCGCAGAAGTGATGGAAAACGCCTTCAAGAAGGTGGTCACCATCCGCGACCAGCACGACTGTGGAATGAAGACTGCCGCCCTGATCGCAGGCGTCGACCGCCTGAACAAGGCGATGCTGCTGCGTGGCCTCTTCCCCTAAGCGAGACCCGAAGATCCAGCTCGACCTGACTCCCTGGGTGCGTGCACCCGGGAGCGGGATCGGGCGCACGGCGAGGCGTACATTCGAGGCGATCCGGAACCCGCTCCCCGGCGTGAGCGCAGTTGCTCGCAGCCGTCGCATTCCCGCAGACCACGCCCGCGAAGTTCGGATGCTGGGTCTGCTGGAGCGTGGGCTCGGAAGCCCCGGAACCCTCCATCACTCGTTTGAGCACAGGCTTGCGCCCCTGAAGCGCTCGACGAAGCTCCTTTCGATCCACGATCTTTGGACCCTCAGAGAAGGGAATCCCTACCAGTCACGCCGCTTTCAGCTCGCCCAGGCCCCGATCCTCAAGAGGGCGATTGAGAGAGCCGACTGGATCACGACCCCGCTTCCTTCGGTGCTGGCCGAGCTGCATGATCGCTTTCCCTCCACTCGCCAACGATCGAGCAGCATCCCGTGGGCGTCGACACTGGCCACGCAGGTGGCGCCCGAACCGATCGCGGGTCTCGATGGCTTGCGTCCCTTCGTGCTCACGGTCGCCGTGGTGGAGAATCGAAAAAACCTCGCGACTCTTGCCCGTGCCCTCTCGAAGAACGACGAGCTCGACTGGCTCCTTCTTGGAAAGATCGGCTTCGGCGGCGAGGCGATCCTCGAGGAGATTCGGAGCCACTTTCCGGGCGTGCATCATCGAAGCGATCTCACGGAGGGCCAGCTTGCCTGGGCCTACGAAAATGCTGAGGCGCTGGTACTCCCCTCACTTGAAGAGGGATTCGGCCTCCCGGTGCTGGAGGCGGCACAGTTCGGAACGCCGCTCGTCCTGTCGCGAATCCCGGCCTTCACGGACATCACTTCGGTCGAGCGCCGCGATACGGCCCTGTTCTTTGATTCGGAGCAGGGACTTTCCGAAATTCTCAGGCATCTGGGAGACGCACCCGGATCCTTCTCTCTGCCCGACCCGCGACTCCTGCTCCCGCACTACTCCTGGCAGAGTACGGCAAGCCGATTCATCGGGCTCTACAGGGATCTCGGCTTTACTCCGTGACGGCCCGCCTGATGCCAAGCTCCTTGAGCTTGAGCTGAAGCCCCTTGCGCGAAAGCCCCAGCGCCTCTGCAGTGTGCGAGACATTTCCGTCCTGGCGCTCGAGCTCGGCCTCGATCAGCGAGCGCTCGAGCTGTTGGGTGTGAATACGCACCTGCTCCTTAAATGAGAGCTGCGACGGCTGAGAGGGCGAATCGCCCGAAAACTCCTGCATCGAGAGTTCAGTGCCGCTTGTGAGCAGCACCATCGACTCCATCATGTTCTCAAGCTGCTTGAGATTTCCCGGCCAGTCCTGCTGCTCGAGTGCTCGAAGGAGCTCGTCGCTGATTCCCTGCACGATTCGGTTGGTGCGATGGGTGGCTTGGCGCAGAAAGAACTGGCTCAGGCTCCGAATATCCATCCGCCGATCGCGAAGGGGCGGCACCCGAAACGAGAATGCCGAAAGTGCCGTGGCAAGGTCATTGCGAAATCGACCGCCCAGTTTTTGAAGGGGCGAATCGGATGCGGCGATCACCCTCACGCGAGCCTTCCGGGTTTTCAGCCCCCCGACCCTCTCGAATACACCCTCGGCAAGGAATCTCAGGAGACGCCCCTGCGTGGAGAGCGGCAGCTCCATCACGCCTTCCAAAAAAAGCGTTCCCCCATGGGCAAGTTCGATCCTGCCGGGCCTCGCTGCGCCATCACTCTCTTCACGCCCGAAGAGCTCAGCCTCGACGAGTTCGTCAGAAAGCGCGCCGCAGTGGAGTTTGACGAACGCCCCAGCCGATCGCCCGGAGAGCCGGTGCACCTCGCGCGCAAGCCCCTCGCGACCGGTGCCGTGCTCGCCCACAAGTAGAAGCGGAGTGTCCAGCGCAGCCACCTTTTCGAGCCGCCCGAGCAGATCCTGCATCGGTGACCCCTCACCGAAGATTCGCACCACTGCCCACGGATCGCCCTCAACCGATGCGCGGGGCTCGCGGCTCTGTGCCTTGAGAACGCCTGCGGCTTTTCGGAGTAGCTCGACCAGCGCCGCCGAATCGAAAGGCTTGGTGATGAAGTCAAAGGCGCCGCGCCGCATGGCTTCGACCGCCTTCTCGACCGAGCCATAGGCCGTCATGAGGATGACCGGAAGATCGGGACGCCTCTCCCTGCAGTGCTCGAGCACCTGCATGCCGCTTTTTCCAGGCATCGAGAGGTCAGTCAGCACGACATCGACTTCAGAAAGCTCGATCTGGTCGATCGCCTTCTCGGGGTCCGAAAAGGCCTTCACCTCGAACCCTTCGCGCTTGAGCTTTTCTTCAAGCACGGAGAGCAGGTTCAACTCATCATCGAGCAGGAGCACTCGCCAGGCGGGCGGATTCATCCTTCCTCCATTCGGGCAGATGGCGTTCGGGCAGATGCCAGCCAGAATGAAAAACGCGCTCCCTGCCCCGGCTGGCTGCGCACTTCGATCCTCGCCTCATGATTCTGCGCAATCTGCCGGCAGATCGAAAGGCCCAAACCCGTGCCATCGGTTCGAGTCGTGTAAAACGGCGTGAAGATTTTCTGGATATCAGCGGCAGCGATCCCTTCGCCGTCATCCTCGACATGAAATCCAATCTCACGTCCCTGATCGCCCAGCTCAAGCCCGACACGGATGCGGCGGGCCCCCGCCTGCCGCGCATTTCGCACCCAGTTCTCGACCACTTGAAGCAATCGCTCGGGATCGCCGACAAATCCGAGGCTGCGCTCGGCAATCGGGACTGCTGCAACGATCTCCACCCCGGGCGCCTCGATCCTCGGACGGATCTGCTCAAGCCAGCGCCCCGCGTCGATCCATCCCATGTCGACATCCCGCCGCCGTGACAGATCCAGAAACTGCCGAACCAGTCCCTCGAGCCTGCGTACTTCCTGCCGGATCACGCCGCTCCACTGGCTTTCGGGCAAGAGCTCCACGGCACCCTGAATCGCTCCGAGGGGGTTTCGAATCTCGTGGGCGAGGCCGGCAGAGAGCTCACCCAGGGTTGCGAGTCGCTCCTGCTCGGCTGCGCTGCGGATGCGAAGCATGGCGCGAAGCACCGGTCCCACGCCTGCAGCAAAGGATTCGACCGACTTCAAGAGGGCTGCACTCCGAAGCGGGGTCAGGCGCGCGTGCTCAGGAACTCCTGAGAGCCAGATCCAGCCCATCAGCTCAGAATCAAAAAAGGGCACCACGACATCCCAACCCGTTCGAGACAACTCGGATGCGATCGCCTCCAGGCGGTCCTTTTCCCGGGCACTTGCGCTCAGTGAATACTCCGCCTCGACGAGGCCTCGCGCCAGCACCGTCACCTCGCCCATCGCCCGGCGCCTGAGGATCTCGGATGAGAGCGTACCCAGCGAATCGGGTGAGGACGAGTGACGCAAGAACCCTGAGCGCGAAGCCGAGAAAATGCGCCCGAGCGAGTGCTCCAGTTCCTGCTGCCAGGATGCGGGGTCATGGATGGCCTGGAGCCGCGATGCCAACCCCGAGAGATCGAGCTCAATCTGCCGTGAGCGGGCTCTCCAGAGCAGCCTTCCGGTGAGCGCTGCCACTCCCGACTGCAAAGGATCAAGCAGCAGCACCATGCAAAACGACACGGCAAACGAATGGAGCAGGAATACGCCGGGAGTCGCCTGCCCCCAGAATACGACGAGCAGATAGAGAATCGTGAAGGCCACGGCAAGCACGAGCAGAACGACAAAGCGCACGAGCAGGCCGGGCAGATCCACGAGCTTCTGCCGGGTCACCACCTGACCGAGCAGGATCAGGTAGGCGCAGAACCAGAGGTTGCCGATCGCAGGGATCGTCGTGCCGAGCATCGGCATGTGATCCAGCGGAGTCGAGGCAAGCGTGATGATCGCTCCGACGAGCAGCAGCCCGTCGCGAAGCGAAAGCGGCCGCCGCGTGAAGAGCATGATCCAGGTTTGGACCATCAGCACCCCCGGGGAAAAATGGAGCAGCTGAAGCCACTCCTCTCCCGGACCCCCCGTCAGAATGCTGGCAGTGAATCCAAGGGCAAGCACCCAGGAGATGACCCGAAGAGCACGCCATCCCACAGGGGGAGCACCCATCAAGAGCGGAACGAGCCCCATTCCCACGGGACCGAGCCAGACCCACGAAATGAGCTGGAGGCTCTCCACCCAGGGCCCCGGGAAGGCGCCTTTCAGGAAAAACGAAAGAAAGCTCCCCCAGACCACCAGCGTCATGAGGGCATACTGCTGCGCGAGGCGGTTCGTGGGGCGCCGCACCAAGACCGAAATCCCCATGGTAAACGCCGTGATGGCCACGAGCAGGGCTGACTGAATCAGGAGCGTCATCGCCCCCGCGTATAGCCTAAAGATCTGCCACCGGCGAGTCGATACAAGTACTGGAATGGCTAAGCGGCTCAATCCCGTTGAATTCGTGATCTTCGGCCTCGTGGCAGCCGGCTTCGGCCTGTCGGGCTATCGCCTGCTCAATGAGGGAGACTCGCTGCAGCTGGGCCAATCAGCGCTGCTCACGCCGATGTCCTCGAGCCCGATCTCCGAAAACCGTGCACCGGCCTCGGCACCCCTCTTTAGCCAGATTGCCTTTGACTGCGGCTCGAAGCGGGAACTCTCGGTTTCGGCTTCCAAAGTGCGCATCAATGGTCCGCTCTGCGGACTCCAGGGCCAGGATCCGACGGCCCCGTCCAAGGCGGTCATCGTCAATTCGACGAACCACTTCTCGGCAACCGTGTTCACCGATTCCAAGAAGGGCCAGTTTTCGACCGACTACATTCCGCTTAGCCCCGAGAAAAACACGATCCAGATCGAGTTTTCCTACGAAAACGGCAAGAGCGTCCTCCACGAACTCACCCTCATCAAAAACTGATTCGGGACCGCGTATTTAGGCACGGACCTTGATCATTGCGGGGCTGTGCACACACTTCCCACACTCGCCCACTTCAAAAAGACCCTGGAAATCCTCGCTCCCGGCCTCACGCGGAGTGCCCAGCTTGAAGTCCTTTTCCAGACCTATGAGCTCGGACCCGACGTGTTTGCCACGCGGCTTGGCACACTGGGGCGCCGCCAGCGCGGCGCCCTGCTCGAATCGCTTGAGCTCGCGCGAGAGTACGGCTTGTATCGCGAGCGATCCTCGCAGTCCCGCCGCATGGAGTGCCGAAGCAGCTTTCCGTGGAACCTCATTCGAGACCTCGATCCGACCGTCCGGTCCGAGGCGCGGGAGTGGCTTGGCTTCTGGGCGCAGTCACGCCGGGGGTCTTGGAGCGAGGTTCAATGGGTGGAGCGAGGGGTCCGCACCCACGTGAACTTCGAGGGCAGTGAGCTTTTCGCCAGATGCCTGCCCCTTCGCCCCAAGGCCATTGTGCTGGTTCACAACCACCCATCGGGCGACACTGAGCCATCCTGGATCGACCTCCAGCTCACCCGAAGGGTCGGCACACTTGCCAGCCATTTGGGCATTGAACTCAAAGGTCACTGGATTATAGGACCCCAGTCTGAAACATGGATTCCACTCAACCCGTCCGAACCGGCCCGTGCCCACGCTGTCGAAAGTCCGAGCCCCTCTGCATCTGCAGCTGGGCCATCCCGCAGCCTGTGGGACGA
>CAIOHW010000315.1 GCA_903858195.1 Oligoflexia bacterium
CGCCAGCGCGAGAGCCAGCGCGCCCGGAATCGCAAGGTTGAGCAGGAGGACGAACTTCGCGTGGCGGACTTCGACATCAGCGCGGTAGTCGACTTCGAGCACGGCAGCCACTTTTCCGTCCGAGCCCTTGATCGGCGAAAAAGCGGAGACCCACTCGCCTTCATGGTCGGAGTAAAGCTGGCTGGACTGGGTTTCGCCCGTCTCGATTGCCTTTTGAACGAGCGGATGGAGCTTCATCGCGTTGCCGATGTAGACCTTGTCGGATCCACCCATCGCCATGAACATCATCAAGGGGCTTCCGTCTTCGGCCTTGGCCCAATCCGGCGCCACGACTGTGTACAGATCCGAGCTCAGGTGGTTGGCATCATAAACGCGCTTCAGAGATTCGCGAATCCGTTTGAACTCCTTGGACTCCTCGATCTTCTCCTGCTGCTCATTAAAACGCTCCACGAGCTTTTCATGGTCCTTGGTATCGACCAGCAGAACTGCCGTGTCCGTGATTCGGGTGAGCTTCTGACCCAAACCCTTCACCACGTCGCGCATGATCGCACGATAAGAAATCACGCCGGTCAGGCCCAGGCTCATGATCGAGACCAAGGCCATGAAAAGCGAAATCTTCCGCCCCACTGGCATATCCGCAAGCCAGCGACTGAACCGACCCCTTGCAACTGCTGTAGACAATGGAATCTCCCTGCTTACTTGGCCTGACTGACGCGAGCAAAAGTGGCTTCGAGCTTGGACTTCAGCGCATCCTTGGTCACGGGCTTGGTCACGTAGTTCGAAGCGCCGAGCTGGACTGCCTGCACGATCATGCCCTTTTCGGTTTCGGAGGTGACCATGAGGAAGGGAATGGCCTTGCATCCGTCATGGGCACGAAACTTCTTGAGGAACTCAAGCCCCGTGCACTCGGGCATGTTGTGGTCCGAGAGCACGAGATCGAACTTCTGGCCTGCCTGCACGAGGTCGTAAGCCTGGTTGCCGTTGCCTGCCTCTGTGAAATTCTGGAAACCCAGCTCCTTCAAAAGACCAATGACAGTCATGCGCATGCTGACCGAATCATCCACCACGAGAATCTTGCTTTTAGAATCGAACATTTTTGTATCATCCTTCCGATTGACACTCAGTTTAAACCCAGCCGTAAATTCCTGTCATCAGCTTCGATAAAAGATCTGCTTCAATTTCCGGTAATCCCGCATGCCCGCAAAAAACAGTACGGTAATCACACCGTTCAAAATGATTCGCTTCAAACTTCCGTCACGAACGTATCGACGAGAAGAAACCTGAACTTGAGCGGGCAATACGGTCATCAAATGCCCCCTCTCTCGAAATCGGCGACCCGAGGCCAGATCCTCGAGAAACCCCAGTTCGGGAAAACGACCCCCCGCCCCCCCGAACGCCTCCTGGAGGACCGAGAACCTGAAGCATGGCAGGTTCGTCCAGACCCAACAGCGCCCCAGACGAAGCAGGACTCCATTCAAAAGAAGCGAGTAAACCCAAAGCAGCACTCCCTGGGGCGAATAGGACTTTTCGAAAACGAAGTGATCCATTTTTGACGAAGCCACAGCAGCCAGGAGCGCAGTCCACCCAGAGCTCGAGATTCGACAGTCGGCCGGGTGGACCAGAAAAAAATCAGACTCCCTGAGGCCGTCCAGTCCAAGATTGACCGTACGAGCCACCGAAGGAGCCTGAAGCGAGCCAAAGATGGCTCGGAACCCGCTGCCTGAACTACCGGATCGCCTCTCTACATGGCGTTCGAGGATCTGGCGCGTGCCGTCGGAACTCCCGGCATCGACTACACAGACCTCCACTTCCACAGCGCTTCTCCCGGTCAGTCCGTCCAGATAGAGCAACAACTCATCGAGGCCGGATGCCTCATTGAGTACCGGACAAACAACCCGAAGGCGTGCGATCACTGCAGAAAGTTCAGCTCAAGATACAAGTCGCCAGCCGAGGACTTGAAGCGCTGGATGGCCTTGGCACCCGAGGGATCAAGACCGCGCATGGCCTGGAAATCAGGCGAAACCACCTGAGGCAGACTTGCGAGGCGAATGCCGTAACCCTGCGAGCACAGAGCGCCACGGGCACCCCCCGCCACGATATTGACAAACTCACCCAGACCGTCGACGACCGTCTCGTTCACGTCAGACTGCTCTTCGCCGACCATCTTGCTCACGAGCTTGCGGAGCGTCTCTGGAGGCACCGTCACC
>CAIOHW010000316.1 GCA_903858195.1 Oligoflexia bacterium
CACCGGTGCCGAGACCGGGGCCGAGATTCAGCTCGATGACGGCGGCCAGATCTCCCTTGCCGAAAACACGATGGTCAAGCTCACCTTCGGCTCCAAGTTCTCGCTCGGCGGCGTCTCGCGCCAGACCACTGTCGAGCTGGTGCAGGGCTCTCTCTCCGGAAGCGCCAAGAGCCAAAAGATCGTAGTGAGGACACGTGCCGGCAAGACGGCGACGCTCTCCAGCACGAGCAAGCTCGAAGTGGAGCAAAAGCCAATCCCACCCGTAAAGCCCGTCATCGCGGCCGCCGTCCCGCTGGCGAGCCCTCGTCCTGAGCCCATCGTTGCAAAGATCCTTCAGCCTCCTCCTCCCCCGCCGCCACCGCCGCCCCCCCTTCCCTCTCCCTCCCCCGAACCCAAGGTGGCGAAGGTAACGGCAAGTGTGCTCACCCCCGCACGAGGCGCGGCCCTGGCGCTCGCGCCCAACTCCTCAGCTCGGCAACTGTCTGTGGTTTTGGGCTGGCGCACCCACCCCGAGCAGGCACGCACCCGGGTGCGCGTCTATCGCCTCGGGAAGTCCGGCATGCGTGATGCGATCGATGACCGCATGGTCCAGTCACAGGGTGGCGAGGCCGCGCTCACCGTCGTTGCCACGCGCCCCGGGGATTATGAGTGGGTGATACAGGAGCGCGACTCCGAGAAGGCTTCGGGCGCCACCCTGGCGCGCTCGCGGTTTCGCGTGCAGGCCGATTTCGAGGGAATTGAGCTTCAGAAGGCCCTGGTCAGCGGAAGCGAGCTGCAGAGCAACCAGGCCGACGGCAAGCTCATCAACAGTTTCGATGGCGTGACCCTTCGCTGGCGTTCGCTGCCAGATGCCCAAAAGTACAAGGTTCGGATCTACAAAGGGGAGCAGGAGCTCAAGCCGGTACTCGAGAAGGAGATCAGCGAGCCCCAGTACACCTTTAATCGCGGCAAGCTCTTGCAAGGGCGCTTCCTGTACCGGGTCTACGCCCTGCTGCCCGGCGGGTTCATCGCAAAGTCCAAGGCCGACGCCTTTGATTTCACATTCCTGCCGCCCAGTCTGGTGCAGCCCCGCAACGGGGATCGGATCGACAGCAAGGCCCCTGTCGACGGGGGCCTCCCGAAAAGCGTTCTCTTCACCTGGCAAAAGACGCACTTCACGGATTTCTACGAGCTTGAGGTCGCCCAGGATCAGGAGTTCAAACGCATCGCCGTCCTCAAAAAACTGCGAGAAAACTACCACGCGATCCCCGTCCCTCAGCCCGGCACCTACTACTGGCGGGTCAGGTCGCTTTCGCAGAAGACCAAAAGCCCCCCAAGCACTGCCAACACCCTGATCATCCGCTAGTGGCCGGCTCTGGGCGCTAGGCACGAAGCCCCCTTCTGGGTTAAGCACTGGGCCATGGCTGCACAGGAAGTCCGTTGTCAGGTCAAGAGCTTCAAGCAAATCACCCCAACCGTGTTTGAGCTCGCGTTCGAAACCACTCCCCAGTTCGACTTCAAGGGGGGGCAATTCATCAGCTGCGTGATTCCGGGCGCAGGCCCGGGTGGCCGAGACCTCCGCCGCGCCTATTCGATCGCATCAGCGCCGCAGAATCGGCTCGTCGAGCTTTGCGTCAAGCTGGTCACTGGCGGACCCGGTACCAACTACCTGTACACGCTTCGGGAAGGCAGCTCGTTTAAAGGGCTCGCCCCCTATGGAGATTTTACCTACGAGACGCCGCCCTCAAGGCACGCCTGCTTCATCGCAACCGGCACAGGCATCGCCCCCTTTCGCTCGATGATGCTGTCGACCGAATTTCTGGCATCTCCGCCACGCAGCACCACCTGCCTGCTGGGCGTCAGCGATGAGACTGAAGTGCTCTATGAAGAAGAGCTCTCGGCTCTGCGCGTTCCTAACATGCGCTATGTCTGCGCCGTGTCGCGACCCAAGGGCAAATGGTCCGGATTCAAAGGGCGCGTCACGGATTACCTGCGCACGCTGGGCGATACTTTTCCCTGGACCCAGACCGACTACTACCTCTGCGGCAACGGCGCGATGATCGAGGAGGTCATCGACTTTCTGGGCGGCCGGACCGTCGACGTGCGCTCCAAGGTGCGCGACCTGATGGCGGCCGCCAGCGACCGGCAGGACTACGAGCGCGCCCGCGAACTCCGGGATACGCTGAAGTGGCTCGATCGCGCGGACACCCCGACGGCGGTGGAAGTCACGGGCACCGGAGACGCGGACGTGATCGGCTACGCGCGCGATGGCGACGACGCGGTCGGGGTGCTGATGCGGATCCGCGACGGCCGCCTCATCGGCCGCGAACACCGTGTGCTTGAAAACGTGGACGAGGTGTCTGACAGCGACGTGCTCGGCGCCCTGCTCGTGCGCTACTACCTGCCCGCCGAAGGGCGGGCC
>CAIOHW010000317.1 GCA_903858195.1 Oligoflexia bacterium
CCCCGGCCCTGGCGAGGCCTACGGCCTTGCCGATGGCCTGCGCTCGGTCTGGCTCGATGCCTACCCTGCCCATGGAACTGGCCGGGATACCCCCCACGATCTCCCGTATAATGGCATCTGGGTCCTCGGTACGGGGATTATCGGATGTGATCACGGCGAGATCCGAAAGCTCCGATGCCAGACGTCCCATCACGGGCCGCTTGGTGCGGTCTCGGTCCCCCCCGCAGCCCACCACGGTGATGATCCGGGCACCCTTGGCCCTGACTTCATGGAGCGTCCTCAGCACCTTCTCTAGAGCATCGGGCTTATGGGCATAGTCAACGAGGATCACCAGTCCGAGATCGTTCGGAACCTTCTCAAGCCTTCCGGGCACCTGTGTGAAGCCGCCCAGTCCGCGGCAGATCTCCTCGGATGACACCCCGACGGCCCGTGCGGCACAGGCGGCTGCCATCAAATTGTAGGCATTAAATCGCGCCAGCAGCGTGGTCTGGATCGAAGTAAGCCCGCCGGTCTTCCATTTCAGATCCCCGCGGATGCCCTCCACTCCCAGGGAAAGAGCCACTCCCGATAGGTCCGCATCAGCAGCTTCGATCCCGTAGGCGAGGAGCTCGCCCTCGGTGCGTTCGCGGATCAGGCGCTTGCCGTAGGGATCATCTGCGTTGACCACCTGAACGCAGCGCTTGCCGGCATCCGTCGACTGGCGCGGATACTGGGTAAAGAGCAGGCGCTTGGACTGGTAGTAGTCTTCCATGTCGGGATGGAAATCGAGGTGCTCGGGCGACAGGTTGTTGAACACCACTGCATCGAACGCAATTCCGGCAGTCCGATGTTGCTTGAGGGCGTGCGAGGACACTTCCATGACCACCGCCGTACAGCCCTTGGCCACCATGTCAGCAAGGAGCTGTTGGAGTTCCGGGCTTCCTGGAGTGGTGTGGGTCGACGGAAGGACCTCATCGCCCACCCTGAAATTGATGGTGCCAATCACTCCAACGCGATGTCCCGCCTCCTGGAGGATCCTCTCGATCAAGTAGGTCGTCGTTGTTTTTCCGCTCGTCCCGGTCACGCCCACCATCTTCATGCGGTGGGAGGGGTTTCCGTGGAGAGCTGCCATCGCCAGACCCAGGGCCTCGCGCGTGTCATCCACTCGGATGAGCCTGGCGGCGGAGCCAGCGGCTTGGGCGCCCGAGGGCCGGTAGGAGCGATCCACCACGCACGCAAGCACGCCCTGACCCAGAATCTCCTCAATAAACTCATGGCCGTCGACGCGACCCCCGCGGATGGCGAAAAAGAGGGATCCTGCCCCCACCTGTCTTGAGTCCGCGCAGACTTGACTGAGCCCCACTTCGTGCGCGCACAACTCCGACGGAACATCGGCCCGGAGGGGCCCGAAAAGCTTCGAAAGGCGGATCATTAGAGGCCCAGCTGTAGCCGAACTTGAGTACGGCCTGCAATGGCATTGCCGGCCTCGGGCGCCTGCGACTTGACGATTCCCTCGCCCAGCATCTCCAGCTCGAAGGGCTGTCCATGCAGGGCACGAAGGGCCTCGCGCGCCGTGAGACCCACGACGGACGGCATGATCCAAGAGGGCGGGCTGGCGGTGTCGGCTCGATCCTCGTGCTTCTTGGCCGCGAGGAAGATCTCGGGTTCCTCGGTGTCGGAACCCTGTGCGGTATTCCGGACCTCGGACTTCGTGGGTGAGTCAGCCCCTGCGAGG
>CAIOHW010000318.1 GCA_903858195.1 Oligoflexia bacterium
TGCGGCGCTTGATCTGGTTGGCTTCGCGCTCCTCGGCAAGCTCAAGGACCTCCCGGCGTCGGGCGTCGGCATAGTAGGTTCCCGCCAGCCGGTCCATGCTGTTTCGGAAGTCGGTCTCTCCCGGCTCGTAGCGCTCGTATGCGGTGATGGTCCCACCGAGGCTTTCGACGGCGTTCCAGAACTCCTGAGTGTACTCATCGCCGAACCGGTCATGGGGTGCGAGGATTGCGAACTTGCGCAGACCCATGACCTGGATGGCGTGCCGCGCGATCTCAGACGCCTGCAGGCGCGGGGTGACGGCGGCCTGAGTTGCATACTCGCCAAAAGACCCGGCCTGCTGGGCAAGCGAGATCAGGGGGAGCCCGTAATCCTCGGCCTTCTGGACCACGAGATCCGCCCCCTTGCTCAGGATCGGGCCGATCACGGCAGCGACGCGGTGCCGGCGGTGGAGGCGCTCGAGGGCTTGCAGAGCCGAATCCGGATCCTCTCCGCAGTCCTCGATGACGAGCTGGATCTTGGGATTGCCCTCGCTCGGTCCTGCCGAACCATAGATTCCGAGCGCCAATGACACGCTCTGGAGGATTCGCTGTCCCACTCGCGCAAACTTGCCGGTTTGCGGGATCAGCAGCCCGATCGAAAGCTCGGAGGCAGCCCCGCGCTCCCGGCGGGAGTTCAGCCATTCGGTGACTTCATCCACTTTCGAGCTCGAAGGAAAATCCCGAATGAAGGCGGCCATGTGCTCCTTGGCCGTCTCTTCGCGGTTCTCGTCGAGCTCCTTGCGGATCAGATAGAACCACGCGAGAGGCTCGAGCGAGGACTTGGCGGCGTTTTCGAGGTTCTGTTCGAGGGTCTCGATATCGCGCATCCTCGCCAGCACGGACTCGAAGCCTCCCTCCACGGGCACCCGTGAGAGATCCACTTCAGTTCCCTGACGGGACAGGCTGATCCACTCGCGCCCGGCCGATACGAGGTCGCCCAGCTGCTCGTGTGCGCGCGCCTTGAGTTGAAAGTATTTTACGCGGTTTGCGGGATCGAAGCTCTCGGCCTCCACGCCCTTGAGTTCATCGAGTGCAAGCTTCGACGAACCTGACTCGAGCAGAGCCGCAGAGCGGTTGTAACGGACGTAGTTCTTCCAGTTGCGGTCACCGGCGAAGGCATCGGGAGTGCGCTCGATTGCCATTCGGAAAACCGTCGCAGCATCCGAAGGCCTCCGGGTCAGGAGCAGTGCCAGTCCTCGAAGATTCAATACCTCGGGGATGCGCGAGCTGCCTGGAAAGCGGGCCTCAAAGGCCTGGGCCTTCTCGATCACTTGGGAGTACGCACCGCGCGAATAGGCAAGCTGCACTTCGACAAGGGCCGAGCGCTCCTGCTGTGTGATGGGGGCGGACGAAAAAACGGGCGGAGTTCGCACACCGGGTTGGGTGCGCACGGGAGGCTGGACGCCATCGGTGGCGCAACCGGCAAGGCCAGCCGCGAGCCCGGCTGCCAGCAAGAGGCTGTTCGAGTTCCGCCCAATGGACATGAACTTAGATTTCGCCCCAATTTCGGGACTCAGCCAAAGAAATTCTTCACCTTCTCAAAAAAGCGTTGATGCAGGGGGTGGGAAAAATCCGCACCGATTTCGTCAAACTTTCGAAGCAGGTCCTTCTGTTCGGCGTTGAGTTTGGATGGAGTCTCGATCACCACACGCACCAGCTGGTCGCCGCGGCCGCCACGGCCAAGCTGCGCGATCCCCTTGCCTTTGAGGCGGAAGGTCTTATGCGACTGGGTGCCGGCAGGGATCTTCATCGTGACCCTGCCCTCGAGTGTCGGCACCTGGAGCTCGGTACCGAGTGCCGCCTGCGAAAAGGTGATCGGCACATCGCAGATCACGTCGTACTCCTCGCGCGTGAAGAAGTCGTGCGGCAGGATGTTGACGCCCACATACAGGTCGCCGCTCATCGCGCCGCGCTCGCCGGCTTCGCCTTCGCCAGTGAGTTTGAGTTTTTGTCCCGTATCGATGCCGGCGGGAATCTTCACGGCGATTTGCGACCGTTTCTTTTGCTTGCCCGTGCCGCGGCAGCCGGAGCAGGGATCGGTAACCGTCTCACCCGAGCCCTGGCAGCGGGGGCAGGGCTGCGTGATGGCGAAAAACCCCTGCTGGAAGGCCACTTCGCCGCGTCCGCCGCACTGCTGGCAGATGGAGGGTTGGGTGCCGGGTTTGGCGCCGCTTCCAAGGCAGGTGTCGCAGCCGGCGTTTCGCTGGAGGGTGATGACCTTCTCGCAGCCAAAGGCAGCTTCTTCGAAAGTGATGTCGATCTGGGTGCGCACGTCGGCACCCGGACGACCGCCGCGGCGGCGCCCGCGCCCGCGGGTCTGACCTCCCATCTGACCGAAGATATCGCCAAAGATGTCACCAAAGATGTCATTGAAGCCACCGGCTCCGGCAAAGCCTTCAAAGCCGCCGCCAAATCCGCCACCGCCGGCCGCACCCGCATTGGCTGCATGTCCGAATTGGTCGTACATCTGCTTCTTTTTCGGGTCCGAGAGAACCTCGTAGGCTTCCGAGAGCTCCTTGAACTTTTCTTCTGCCGCCTTGTCGCCGGGGTTCTTGTCCGGATGGAACTGGATGGCGAGCTTGCGGTAGGACTTCTTGAGGTCTTCGGGAGAAACGTCCCGGGAGACGCCCAGAACTTCGTAATAATCGCGTTTGCCAGCCATGGTGCTCAGTTCCTATTCATGTGGAACGGGACGCCGAGGCTTTCAGGCCCGGGCGTCCCATTCTGCATTCTATCCGTTGATCTAGACGGCTCAGACTTCCTTGAAGTCGGCGTCGATGACGTCGTCGTCCTTCTTCTTTTCGGCTCCGGCCTGTGCTCCGGCTCCGCCTGCTGCGCCGGCCCCATCAGAGGCCGTTGCACCTGCGCCGGCCTGAGGGCCTGCCTGCTTGTACATCTGTTCGGCCATCTTGTTGGATGCTGCCGTGAGGGTTTCGGTGGCCTTCTTGAGCGTGTCCACATCCTGGCTTTCCAGGTGCTTCTTGGCTTCGACGAGGGCTTCTTCGACCTTGGTCTTCTCGGCCGGATCCACCTTGTCGGCATTTTCCTTCAAGGTTTTCTCGATCGAGTAGATCATGCCGTCGAGCGTATTACGGGCGTTGACGACTTCCTTGCGCTTCTCGTCCTCGGCCTTGTGCTCTTCCGCCTCGCGCTGCATGCGCTTGATCTCTTCTTCCGACAGGCCGCCTGAGGCCGTGATCTTGATCGACTGTTCCTTGCCCGTACCGAGGTCCTTTGCTCCGACGTGCACGATGCCGTTTGCGTCGATGTCAAAGGTCACTTCGATCTGGGGCACGCCGCGCGGTGCAGGCGGCAGTCCCACGAGGTCAAAGCGGCCGAGTGACATGTTGTGCTCGGCAAACTCGCGCTCACCCTGCAGCACATGGATCGTCACGGCAGCCTGGTTGTCGGCAGCGGTCGAAAACACCTGCGACTTCTTTGAAGGGATCGTCGTGTTCTTTTCGAGGAGCTTGGTGAACACGCCGCCCATCGTCTCGATGCCGAGCGACAGCGGGGTCACGTCGAGGAGCAGCACGTCCTTGACGTCGCCCTTGAGGACTCCGCCCTGGATCGCAGCACCCACGGCGACCACTTCATCGGGGTTCACGCCCTTGCTGGGTTCCTTGCCGAAAATTTCCTTCACCTTGGCCTGCACGCGCGGCATGCGGGTCATGCCGCCGACCAAGATGACTTCGTCGATTGCACTCTTGGCCACGCCCGAATCCTTGATGCAGGTCTCGCAGGGAATCGCCATTTTTTCGATCAGGTCGGCAACGAGGGCTTCGAGCTTGGAGCGCGAGAGCGTGACGTTCAGGTGCTTGGGTCCCGAGGCATCGGCCGTGATGAAGGGCAGGTTGATGTCGGTCGACATCGTGCCCGAGAGCTCGTGCTTGGCCTTTTCGGCCGCTTCCTTGAGACGCTGGAGGGCCATCTTGTCGGAGCGCAGGTCAATGCCGTTTTCCTTCTTAAACTCGTCAGCCATCCAATCAATGATGCGCTGGTCGAAGTTTGCGCCGCCCAGGAAGGTGTCGCCGTTGGTGGCCTTCACTTCGAACACGCCGTCGCCCATCTCGAGGATCGAGATGTCGAAAGTACCGCCGCCGAGGTCGAACACGGCCACGGTCATGTTCTTGCCCTTTTTGTCGAGACCGTAGGCGAGTGCCGCAGCCGTAGGCTCATTGATGATGCGCTTGACGTCGAGGCCTGCGATGCGGCCTGCGTCCTTGGTGGCCTGGCGCTGGGAGTCGTTGAAGTAGGCAGGAACCGTGATGACCGCTTCGGTAACGGGTTCACCGAGGTAATCTTCGGCCGTCTTCTTCATCTTTTGGAGGACCAGTGCAGAGATCTCTTCGGGAGCCATCTCGCGGTCACCGACCTGAATCCAGGCGTCGCCGTTTGCCGACTTGGCGATCTTGAAGGGAGCCACCTTGCTGAACTCAGCCACTTCCTTGGAAGCGTGCTTGCGGCCAATCAGGCGCTTGGCCTCGAAGACCGTCTTGTCAGGGTTGGTCACGGCCTGGCGCTTGGCGGTCTGGCCGACCAGCTTTTCGCCGCTCGCTGCAAAACCCACGATCGAGGGGGTGGTGTTGGCGCCTTCGGCGTTGGCAATGACCTTGGGGTCCCCGCCTTCCAGCACGGCTACGCATGAGTTGGTCGTTCCAAGGTCAATTCCGATGATTTTTCCCATAAATTCCTCGCAGTTCCTTCTTGATCTCTAAAATGGGCACGGTCTCGTGCTTGTCAAATTCGGGGCTTTAATTTGATGCAGGGCCCGCGCTGACCACGACCCGGGAGGGGCGAAGCAGGCGGCCATGCAGCGTATAGCCCTTTTGGTGTTCTTGAATGACGGTGCCGGCAGCCTGGTCGGAGGGCTGCTGGGCCACGGCCTCGTGCAGGTTGGGGTCAAAGGCGGCGCCCAGCGTTGGGATGGTCTCGACTCCCTGCTTTTGGAGGGCCTGGGCAAGCTGGTCGGAGACCATTTGGATGCCCAGCTTCAGATTCTTGTCCGTCCCCTCGGGCATGAACTCGATGGCTCGAGCCAGGTTGTCGGCCACGTTGAGGATCTCGCGGGCAGCCGGCTCAAAAGCGTACTTGAGCAGGTCCTGACGCTCCTTGATCGCCCGCTTTTTGAAGTTGTCGAACTCAGCGTACAAATAGACGTATTTCTGCTGGGCCTCGGCAAGCTTGGCTTCGAGCTCGATGGTGGGGCTCGGGGCAGCCTGTGGCGCCTCGGCAGCGGTGGGTTCGGCGGCAGTCTGGGTGTTTTCGGACAAGGGATACTCCTCTGGAAATGCGGTCCGCCTTACTTATGGGCACCCGATTGGATTCGTCAAGCGAGGGTAGCAATCACCTGATCTGACACTGCAAATCCCCGGGCCGTGAGCCTGAGGCGGCCGGGAGCGCCCGGGTGGGGTTCGAGGATGCCATCTTCCTGCAGCCGCAGGGCCTTCTGGCGCTGGGCGGCTGTGCCCAGCCAGTCGGCCGGAAACCCCTCGTCCAGCCGGAGGGCCAGCATCCAGTCTTCAAGCCGCGCAGCCTCGGCATCGAGCTCTTCGGTCCATTCTACCGGGAGCGCCCCCTTTTTAAGGGTCTCTGCGTACTTGTGGAGCGAAGAGAAATTTTTCCAGCGCGAGCCGTGCGCTCCACGGGCCGGGTCAAACGCATGCGCCGAAGGGCCGAGGCCCAGGTACCCTTCGCGCTTCCAGTACGCGAGGTTGTGGCGAGCCCGGTAGTCCCGATCGGGCGAGCGCTTGGCGAAGTTCGAAATCTCGTAGTGTTCAAAGCCCTTGGAGCGCATGAAACGATCAATTGCGAGCAGGTGCTCGAGCTGGCCGTCCTCACTCGGGAGGTCGCGATGCATTTTGTGGGTCTTGGGAAGCGTGAGCAGGTAGCAGCTCAGGTGCGTGATCGGAAAGCGGGTGAGCTCTTCCATGGCACGCTCAACGTCTTCGACGCTTTGGCCCGGCACACCGCAAAGCAGGTCGACCGAGACGTTGGTGATGCCCGAGGCAAAGATCGCATCGAGCGCCTCGAGAGCCTTGTTGCGCGAATGCACACGGCCAAGCCTCAAGAGCAGATCATCGCGCATGGCCTGAACGCCCATGCTGACCCGGTTGACGCCGAGACTTCGATATTCACTCAGCCGCCTCTCGTCGACTGAAGAGGGGTTGGCCTCCATGGTCCATTCGGTCTCGGGCGTGACTGAAGTGAACTTCCAGAGCGGCTCAAGCGCCCGGCGCATCGAGTCGGGAGGCGTCATGCTCGGCGTGCCGCCTCCCATGAAGATCGTATTGAGCACGGGTGCGAGGCGGGGGCCCATCTGACCGACGAGCTCGATCTCGCGGCGGAGGGCGGCTTCAAAAAGTGGAGCATCTCCGTCGGCGGTGCGCTCACGGCCGATGGAATAGAAGTCACAATAATGGCACTTCGTCTCGCAGAACGGAAAGTGCAGATAAAGTGACGCAAGCTTGCCCGACATGCCGATCCTCTAGCCCGGCTCTGGTCTGGCGGCCACTCCGAAAATAGGCCAAACTAGCGGGCAGCATGAAATCTCCACACACTTTGGATCGTCCCTTCGAACACACGCTTTCCAACGGCATCCCGGTCGTCTTCCAGCACTTCGATGGTGCGGTGGCGTCGCTCTACTGGTGGAACCAGGTCGGGAGCATCGACGAGCAGAAGGGTGAGGAGGGCTTTGCGCATTTCCTTGAACACATGCTGTTCAA
>CAIOHW010000319.1 GCA_903858195.1 Oligoflexia bacterium
ATCCTTACCAGTGTCGCGCTTGAGGTGTCGGGTGACTAGATGTGTCTGATTTGACTCAGGTTTCGAGCTGTGGTGTTGTCCCCGTGCCATGAGCGATACCCCGGGATTTCCACAAGCCCCTGAATACATTCAGACTCTCAACCCCTATGTGCCCGGAAAGCCCATCGAGGAGACCCAGCGCGAGCTGGGGCTGAAGCGGGTGGTGAAGCTTGCCTCGAACGAAAATCCGATGGGTCCGAGCCCTCGCGCCATTGCTGCAGCCCGGAGTGCTCTGAAACACCAGCATCGTTACCCGGATGCCGGCGCCTACCGCCTCAGGAAGGCTCTGGCGCGCCACCATGGCACCCGAGAGCAACCGGTTGCTGCCTCCGAGTTTCTGCTTGGAAATGGCTCAAACGAAGTGATCGATCTTTTGATTCGTACCTACGCGAGGCCCGGCGAGGCGATCGCCACCTCGCAGGCCGCTTTCGTGGCCTACCGCATTTGTGCCCAGGCCCATGGGGTAGAGACGCTCGAGACGCCGCTGACCGCCGACCTTCGCTTTGACCTCGAGGCGCTGGCGGAGGCCGTGATTCGAGATGCGAGGGTGAGGCTCGTGTTCATCGCAAATCCCAACAACCCGACGGGCACGCACAACACGAGAGCCGAGCTTCGCGCCTTTCTTTCGAAAGTTTCGCAGATCCACGGCAGGCCCGTCATGGTCGTGCTCGATTACGCCTACTGGGAGTATGTGAGCTCCAAGGAGATCCCCGATCCGATGGAGCTCTACCGCGAGTTTCCAAACGTGCTCGTGCTCCATACCTTTTCGAAGGTCTACGGGCTGGCGGGCTTCAGGGTGGGGTATGCCATCGGTGCTCCCGAGCTGCTCTCGTTCTGTGAGCGCATCCGGATGCCGTTTAACCTGAGCGCTCCGGCGCTTGCCGCTGCCGAAGCGGCTCTGGCCGACCGTGCGTTTGTCCGCAAGGCCGTGCAGGTCAACCGGCAAGGCCTCAAGTTCTGGCAGCGCACGCTCGATCGGCTTAAAATTCCGCACTGGCCAAGCCAGGGGAACTTCGTTCTGGCCGACGTGAAGCGGGGCCTCGGGCTGACGGGGCCTGAGGTCTTTCATCTCTGCCTTCGCGAGGGCGCCATCTTCAGGCCGGTGGCAAATTATGGGCTCCCTGACGCGCTCCGCATCTCGGTCGGAACCGATGCCGAGAACCGCTTTGGTGCCCGGGTGCTTGAAAAGGTGGCCAAAAAGGTGATTGGCGGAGGCAGCAAGTGAGCGGCGCAGCGGAACTGGGTTTCGAAAAGCACGGGCACGTCATTGCGATCGATGGTCCTGCAGGCACCGGTAAGAGCACAGCCACGCGAAGGCTTGCCGATGCGCTTGGGTTTGTTCATGTCGATACGGGAGCGCTCTACCGGGCGCTTGCCTACACGCTTCTGCACTCAGGTCAGTGGCCCGAGGGCGCCACCCCCGACACGATCACGGATGCGGACCGGGCGGTTGCAGAAAGACTTGCACAGTCGATCGAACTTGAATTCAAGTTTGCGCCCAAGCGAAACCCCAAGAACCGCATTCATGCCGACGGGCAGGATGTCACCGATTTCATCCGCACCCCCGAGGTGAGCCTCGCTGCTTCGGCGGTTTCGGGGATCCCGCTGGTGCGGCGCGAGCTTCTGGGGCTCCAGCGCAGGCTGGGATGCCAGGGCCCGTCGATTCTCGAGGGGCGTGACATCGGCACGGTGGTTTTTCCGGATGCCGACCTCAAGTTCTTTCTGAGCGCGAGTGTCGAGGAGCGCGCCCGCCGCAGGCTCGACGAGCTCGAGGCCACCGGAGCAGATGTGCCCTCTTTCGAAGAGATCAAATCGCAGATTGCAGCCCGCGATCATGCTGACTCGACGCGCGCAGTCGCACCGCTCGTTCGCGCACCCGATGCGATTGATGTCGACACCACGCGCCTGACCCTTGATCAGGTGGTCGAGCTTTTGGTGAGCACGGCACGCACGCGCCTGGGGCTTGGCACATGAGCCTGATCCGGCTCACGGGTCGGCCCCGCATTCTTGCCATCCGCGCAGACCGGCTGGGTGATGTTGTGCTGTCGATTCCGACCTTCGAAGTGCTCAAGCGCACTTACCCTCAGGCGCATCTGTGTGTCTGGGTGCAGCCGCGGGTGGCTCCGATCGTGCGCGGGCTTCCGTTCGTTGACGAGGTGGTGGAGATTGAACCCGAGCAGCTGTCACTTGCCGCGCTCTACCGTCTGGCTCGTGCCGGGCGCTGGGATCTGGCACTCGTGCTGCAGCCCCGTTTCAAGATCGCAGCCGCGCTCTGGCTGGCTCGCATTCGGCACCGCATCGGCCCGCTCTCCAAGCTCTACTCCTTTCTGCTGTTTACGGCAGGAATCCGCCAGCGGCGCTCGCGGGTTGAGATGCATGAGGCGGACTACAACCTCCAGCTTTTGCAGCTTCTGGGGGTGGAGGTGGGGAGCCGCACCGTGCTCCCTCGTGTGGCCGTCTCGACCGAGGCCAGGGCCGAGGCCCATGCATTCTGGAAGGGGCAGGAGGCCCGGCACTGGGTGGCCATTCATCCCGGAATGGGGGGGAGTGCCCTGAACTGGCCCGAGGGGCATTATCTGGAGCTTGCCCGCCTGCTTCTGGAAAAGGGCTTGGGCGTCGTAGTGACCGGAGGGCCTGCCGAACAACCCGTTCTCGATCGGTTTTCTCACGAGCTTGAATCGAAGCATGCGGGACGCTTTGCCTGCTTTGGGGGAGCGCGTGCGGCATCGGTCGACCGGTTGGCGGCGGTGTTTGAGCGAGTGTCGGTGGTGGTTGCTCCGAGCACGGGGCCCTTGCATGTGGCGTCGGCGCTTGGAAAGCCCGTCGTGACCTTTTTTCCGCCCATCCGAGTGCAGAGTGCAAGGCGGTGGGGCCCGTATGTAGGCGATACGCCGGGGGCGCCTCGCGGTTCTTCTCCTGCCTCGGTGCTTGTGCCCGAAGTGCATTGCGGACAGGATTTCAAATGTCGGGGTCAGGCCTGCCCCTATCATCCCTGCATGCCCACTTTGAGCGTGGCGCAGGCGCTTGAAATGGTGCAAAACCATCTGGCACGCGTATGAAGCTCACTCCCACGCAGAGATCCTCCCTTCAGTCGATTTTGCAAAAGCTGGCTCGTCCGAGCCGGGTGCTGGTCATCGGGGATGTGGGCCTGGATCGCTACACGGTAGGTTCGGTAGACCGCATCTCGCCCGAGGCTCCGGTGCCCATCGTGAGGGTCGAGCAGGAGATCCACAAGCTGGGCCTTGCCGCCAACGTTGCCGATAACCTTCGGGCACTCGGCAGCGAGCCTTGTCTGCTTGGGGTGGTGGGGCGCGACCGTGTGGGCACGGACTTTCGTTCGGTGCTCCGCAAATCAAAAATTTCGGATCGGCATCTGATCGTCGATCCCTCTCGCCGCACGGTGCTCAAAGAGCGGATCGTGAGTGACCGGCAGCAGTTGCTTCGCGTCGATTACGAAGACCTGGATGCGGTTTCCGGAAAGGTCGCCAAGCAGCTCAGTGTCCGGGCCCTTGAGCTGGTTTCTGAGTGTGATCTGGTGATTCTTGAAGATTATGCCAAGGGGCTCATCACTCCCGCTTTTGCGGCCGAACTGTTTCGTGCAGCAGCGCGAGCGGGCCGCAAGGTGCTTGTCGATCCGAACGCCAAGAGCCCGCTCTCGCTTTACCGCGGCGCGGCCCTTTTGACTCCCAACACGCGCGAGGCCGAGGCTCTCTCGGGCGTGCGTATTCATGATGCCGCGTCACTTGCCGAGGCGGGTGCGGTGATCTTGAAGGCCACTCGTGCTCCAGCTCTCATCATCACGCGCGGCAAGGACGGCATGGCGATCTTTGAAAAGGGCAGGCGTACTCCGCGCCTGATCGAGACGTACGCGCGAGAGGTCTATGATGTCTCGGGTGCGGGTGACACGGTGATTTCGGTTCTAGGGCTTGCACTTGCCGCCGGTGCAGGGCTGGATGACGCCGCCCGGCTGGCCAATCTTGCCGCTGCGATCGAAGTGGGCAAGCGCGGCACCGCCACGGTGAGCCGAGACGAGCTTGCCACGGCTCTTTCAAGCTGGGCCTGACCGACTGGGTCTGAGTTTGCATGGAGGGCCTCCATGCAACGCTCAACTCATCGCAGTTCTTCGGCACGGGATCTTCGAATCCTCTCTTTTGCAACGCTCTTCGTGATCACGGCACTGCTCATTCTGCCAGGCTGTAGCGATGATGAGGGCGGAGGCTCGCCGAGCGTGCAGCCGGCCGTCACCCCGGCCGCGGGGTGGATCGATGTCTACGCGAATCGCGAATGCCAGACCGTGGGCTGTCCGGGCCGTGGAGGCGTGCACTTCAATACGGCAGGCGAGTTCCTGCTTGGACCAGCCGAAGGTCCGGTTACGATCGCCGGGCGGATCGCCGCCGAAGAGCTCAGTGCACTCTCCGATGCGGCAAATGCCGTGGCAACACAGAACCTGAACACGGTTCTGACGTGCGAGTACTGGAATGCTCCAGACGACGAAGTGTTCTCGGTGCTCCGGATGACGCTCGACGATGGCAGCCGGTTTCTGGTTTACCAGCGCGATCCTGCCTCCCGGAGCGTCTGCTACCGGGGTGACAAGGCGCTTGCCGAGACGCTCTACGGGGTCACGAATCCGCTCGTGCTCAAGTATGATGTGAGCGAGTGAGGGTGTCTCTGACGACACACAGGCGGGCGTGCCTCGCCGCTCCCAGGCCTGCAGATATGGTAAAATCTCCTCAGGAAGATTGGATTTCTGAGGGGGTGGTTTTTCTTGGTACGGCGAGTCGTCAGGACCGATCATCATCAAAAATGCGATCGAACGCAGGGCATGAGCCTGATCGAAGTGCTTGTGGTCGTGAGCCTGTTGTCCGTGGTGGCGCTGGGCATGAGTTCGGTGATGTACAACACCCGCCGTGCTCAAAAAGGGATCGACCTCAAGTCAGAAGCGCAATCGATCGGGTCAGCGCTGCGACTCATGGTTCTTTCTCCGAGTAGCTGCCGCAACACCTTCGGAGTGACGACCACAACCGGCCCCTCGGAGTGGACGCCGAGGTGGATCTCGGCGCAGCTCCCTCAGCCCGGCGCCTCTGCCGCGCCTGAGTCCAGGGAGCTGGATCAAATCAAGCTCGTGGATCAGGATCTGGTGGTGGGTGGAAATATCGGGGAGTCTCTCGTGGTGGAGTCCCTGCTTCTCACCCCACGGACTGCCCCCGTCAGTGGCGAGTACCTCGGAGACCTAAAAGTCGTCTTAAAGAAGCGACCGGGGGTGCAAAGCATCGGCCTCGGAGTGTTTTCCGAGACAGTGCCCCTTTCCTTCAAAGTCGATGCAGATCCGACGGGTGCTGGAAAACTTTCATTATCTGACTGTCACGGATCGAGCGAGCTGGATCCACGCTCGACCTGCGATGCGATGGGTGGACGCTGGCTTGAAGCGACTATTGCCGGCAGATCTATGCCCAAACCACGATGCAACTTCGGGAGTGATATTTCCTTGGGCAATCAGGAGGCTCCCGACCCGGTGAATGTACTGGGGGACTCGACGGACGGACAGCGGGTCGAAGAGTGCTATTACTCGGTCCCGGGCAGTTCTGTAGTGAGGACCTATTTGTGCCCGGCGCGGAGTCCTCAGCGCAGTGGCGAGCGCTGCATGTTTGCCTACGGGGCGAACAACACTTGGGCCAAGCAGTGGCAGGTGAGAGGCTTCGAAGCCTCAGGCTCGGGTGGCACCTGGTCTCCCACGGCTCGAATCAATTGTACCAAGGGCGTCAAGGTGACCCTGAAAAGCCCGACGACGGATGTTCTGGATCACCATGAGCCCCTTTGGCTTTCGTTTGGTAATCCTGAGCCTGCAGGCGACCTTGAAAAGTTTCTCTATGAGCAGGATCGCATCAGCTCGGTGACCCGCTGCAGGACCTCTCCTGATCAAGAGCTCTGGGTGAACTGTGGCAACCCCAACGCCGTGGCCTCCGCCAAGGATGGACAGGGCGGGAGCTGTATTTTTGTGCGAAACATTGAGCTCTCCCTTTCTTCGGGGGCCCAGCAGGCGGCCTTCAACGACTACAATAGTCAGTGCACCGGCAGCTGCCAGGATCTGGATGTGGACAACTACACGGGTTGGATTTTTGTGAACTCGACCCGGCCCCGGCAGTCGATCGTCCAGAATATCCAGGCCGGAGCCAGCCTGCCCACGATCCGCGAGGCGCGTGGCTCACCCTGTTACCAGGTGGAGATCAACAAGGCGCAGGTCTCAACTGAGATGGAGACGCGAATCCTTGGGCCGGACCTTTCTCTTTTTCAAAACGCAAACACCCGGGTGCTTGAGTGTGTGCACGAGGGCTACGCGGTGGAGAACGCGAGCTCCGGGATCAGTAGCCTCAAGGTGGTGGGAGCGCCCCAGAAGCGCTTCACGACTTTTGTTTGCGATTGGTCCAATGGACCACCGAGTAGCTTTTCGGCGTCCATTACGGTGGGGAGCTTTGGCACTGCGCTTCAGACTTTGCCCTTTGCAGGGTTTTTAGGGTTTGTAGGCGATTCCAACCCGCCTTCCGGTTCGGTTCCCATGCCCCCGATCAGCCCGCCAGGGCTCCAGCAGGGTGGCTGCTGGTATGTGGGAGGGCCGGGCGAGCGGGGGATCAACCTTTCCACGGGTGGTGACTTTACGAAAATTGACAATGGTGTGCTTGCTCCAGGGACCCGGGCGGCCTGGAAGGTGAGGCTCCAAAATTACGCGGTCGGTGTTGCCGGAAACAATACTGAGGCCACCTGCGTCGCTGGATCAGGAGTGTGTCGTACCGATCGGTTTTCAGAAAAAGAGTGGGTTTATTTTCGAGGGGGAGCGATGCCGCTAGCCGCTCCGCTGCCAGATAACAGCGATCTTGTTCTCGGGACTGTGAAAGCCTATTCAACCTTCTATCTCAATGCCTATGGAGACCCTCAGAGCGACTACTCCATTCGGACCCGGTTCAGGGATACTGGGGGGAATGGAACTGTTTCCTCGTTGCCTGAGTTGCCGGCGGTGCCGTGTAATCGGGGGATCAGGGTTCCGTTGCCCTCTTCACACTGACCCCCTTGGGTGGTGATACGTTCTGGCGAATCAGTGCCCTATAGGGCTTGGATTTTGAAGAGTTGGCGCTTCATGAAGCGCCTGACCCGTCATAATTGTGCAGATTCTGAGTGTTCGACCCGAAATTCCGGTCCTGATTCAAGACGCGTCGTTCGAAGAGGAAGCTACTTCAGGCGCTCCGACGGCCAGCGCATCCCGCGATTCTTGTGTCGGGCCTG
>CAIOHW010000320.1 GCA_903858195.1 Oligoflexia bacterium
AGAGCCTGCAGGTCCTTGAGGCCAAAAAGCTCCAAAAAGTCGCGGGTCGTGGAGTAAAGCATGGGCCTTCCGGGAAGGTCCGAGCGGCCAGAGATCGAGATCAGCTTCTTGTCGAGCAGGCCACGGATGAAGTGAGACGAGTCGACACCGCGGACCTTGTCCACGTCTTCTTTCAAGACGGGCTGCTTGTAGGCGATGATGGCAAGCGTCTCCATGGCGCCCGATGAGAGCCTCTGGTTCTGGATCTTGGCCAGTTTCTTGGCCAAGGCTGCCCGTCCGGGCTTGGTGCGGAGCTGGTAGCCATTGGCCACCTCCACGAGCTCAAAGCCGTGGCTGGGGCGGCGGTACTCGGCCTTGAGTGCCGTGAGGGCCTCCTGAATCAGGTTGAACTCAGGCTTCTCGGCTTCGGGGCTCGCCGTGAGGAGCTCTTGGAGCTTCTCGGCCGACACGGGCTTATCGAGCATGAACAGGAGCGCTTCGATGCAGGACTGCATCTCCATCAGATCGAGGTTTCCTTCCTCGTCCCGCTGGGGAAGTGCGGCAAGCAGCTCGGGGTCGATCTGTTGTTCGGACTCCTCTGCCGCTGCGCGAGCCAGAGCTTCGTCTTCGGCAATCTGGGCAGCCAGCAGTTCGGCCTGCTCCTGTGCGAGCTGGGCTTCGATTTCCTGCTGTTCAGTTGCAGTCTGGGCATCGTCGGCAGCGATGGACTGTGAGAGGCGCTCGAGCTGGGCATCGGTTTCTTCGATCGTCGCAAGCTCAAGCGGAGCGGGTTCAGCGTCTTCGCTGTCTGTGAGGGCCTCAAGGTTGGCGTCAGATTCGTCGTCTGTTTCGCCGAGATCGACGGTATCCTGGTTCTGCGCATCCGAGACTTCGAGGGTCTTGATGCCGTAGGGGTCCATGACAAAGGTCACCGGGCCCGTAGAGGTTTCTGGGGCGACTACGAGTTCCGAAAGGTCGGATGCGACATCCGGCACCCATTCGCCGGCCGCAGCTGCGATGGATTCAATTTCGGTAGTGGGAAAGTCGTTTTTTGGAGTGCTCATGAGGCAGGGCCTTTCTTCAGGTACTGCGTCCAAGTTCGGTTGTGATGCCGGGACTTCCGGCTGCGAGAAGCTCGATGGGGACGGATCCGGCGTCGGAGCCGGAGTTGGAATTTCCTGTGGAATCGGCTGTGGGCTCTCCAGCGGGTGCCTGCGCGAGGCCATCAGCCGGGGCTCCAGCTTGGGCGAGGCCAAGTTCGGCCTGGACCTGGCTAGTGATGGAGTCGAAGCCTGAAGCAAGCTTCGTATCGAAGTTTTCCAGGCTTTCCATAAGTTCGAGATAAATCGGAGCATAAGTCTCGTTTTGGTGGAGTTTGAGTTTCTTGAGTCGCGAGAGTTCGAGCGAAGCGAGAAAGGTCACCACCACCTCGGGGCGTTCGCCCAGGTCGATCAAGTCACGCATGGCCGTCAGGGAGCCCAGTTGCAGGCGCTGCTTGAAGTGCTCGATCTTGCTGGTGATCGAGACGGTTTCCTTTTTGAGGATGGTGGAGCGCTTGCGGGCGCGGACTACGCTGTCTTGATAAGCCATCGCCAGCTGCGTGATGTCGAGCTCGCGCCAGCGCCTCTCGATCGGGGGCTTGCGGTTGGGGCGGTTGAAAACATCTTCGCCGAGGCGCGGAAACTGACCGAGGTCCTCTCCCATGCGTCTGAAGCGTTCGAGCTCCATGAGCTGGCGCAGGAGCTCTTCCTGGGTCAGGGGGAGCTCGTCGTTTGCACCTGCTTCGGCGTTCGCGTCTTTTTCCTGGGGAAGGAGCGCCTTGCTCTTCCAGTGAAGCAGGGTGGCTGCCATGACCAGAAAGTCGCTTGCCACGTCGAAGTTCAGCTCCTGCATCAGTCGAACATAGGCGAGGTACTGGTCGGTGATCTGGCTGATCGAAACCTTAGAGATATCCAGCTCATGCGACTGGATGAGATAGAGCAGGAGGTCGAGTGGCCCTTCAAAACTCTGGAGTCGGATGGTGATCGGTACACGATGCATCGCCGGGCATCATAACGAAGGGGCGGGGCAAGGCAAGCTTTTGAGTCGGATTTTTGACGGTACCCCAAACGGGCGGACGGCGGGATTGACTCTATGTGTCAAAATCCGC
>CAIOHW010000321.1 GCA_903858195.1 Oligoflexia bacterium
ATGGCAGAAGCAGGAGGGGCAGAACGGAGAGCAGACGCGCTGAGGCAGCTTGCGGGGGCATGGCCCCAAGCGAGCATGCAAGCCCGGGCCCCCGCTATGGCAGAAACCAGCTTCGCTCTTCGGCGAGGGGGAGCCGGCAGGCGGGGCGCCTTCCCCAAATCGAATAGCGGGTGCGCGCCACGAGCGCATACACCGCATCAGACAAAACCTGTGGGATGGCTTTCAGACAGAGGGCAAGGAGGCCCGTAACTCCGCCGCCCCAGACCAAGAGCTGCAGGGCTGCGTCCGAGCGCAGGCGGATCCCTCCCTTTTCATGGAGCACCAGCGTTCCCGGCGCAGGACCCCGAAGCGACTCCGGAAGCAGCCTTTGGGCAGTCTCGCCCTGCAGCGAGGCAAAACGTACGCCGCGGTGCTCGGCGATTCCACGCCTGACGCAGAAATCGACGACCGAGTTGCAGAGGTTGCACTCGCCGTCAAAGAAAAGGATCGAATCCGTGCGCTCGGGCTCTTCGATAAACTCGAGGCTTGCCCCGAAAGTCTCGCGGCTGCGATAGAGGCAGTAGCCTGCCAACGCCAGCGTCGCGCCCGAGATCCAGGCGGCAGCCTGCAAAAGCGAAGTGCGCGCACCGAGCCACAAAAACAGGGTCGACATCGGGATCACGGTGGCGCGGATGAAGTTCGGCACCGTCGAGGTGACCGTGCTCCTGAGGTTGGTTCCAAACTGCTCGGCAGTTGAGCTGAGCAGCACCGCCCAGTAGCCCGAGGCAAACCCCATGAAAGCCGCAAGCTGGCAGAACTGATCAAAGCTTCGGTCATGGAAGGTGACAAAGATCGCCATGCCGGCTGCCGTCATCAGAAGAAACGTGGCGATTGCAGCCCGCCTGCGCCGAAGAGCCTGGCTGTAGAGTCCCGCCAGGAAATCGCCCAGCACGGCGCCCCCGTAGCAGTGCATGATCGCGCGGCCCACGTCGATCTCGCCCGTGAGCCTGAGCTCGCGCCCGATCTCGGGCGAAAAGGTGAGCAGCACTCCCACGACAAACCAGATGGGCATGCCCTGGGCAATGGCGCCTAGGTAGCGGGGCCTGAGCCTGGCCTCGAGCAGGAGCGACCACCAGTCGCCGCGCCTGAGGCGGGAGTGCCGGCCTTCGAGCGCCTCAAACAGGCTCGATTCGACCATCTTCACACGCGTAAAAAGAAGCAAAAGCCCCATCACTCCGCCGATCACGTAGGCGTGTGACCAATGAAAGTGGCCAGCCACCCAGCCCGCAAACACGGCGCCGGCGATCCCCATCGATGCAACAAAGGCAGTGGCAAGCCCTCTGCGCTCGCGCGAGCAGGCCTCAGAGACGAGCGTGACTGCGGCCCCGAGCTCGCCTGCGAGCCCGATGCCCGCAATGAATCGAAGCGCGCCGTACCCGGTAATCGTCCAGTTCGCAGGGAGGCTTGCCACGGCCGCGTTCAGGAGATTGGCGATCGAATAGGTGAGGATCGAGCCAAAGAGCACGGCAAGCCTGCCGCGGCGGTCGCCCAAAATGCCCCAAAAAAGCCCGCCGACCAGAAGTCCTGCCATCTGAAGATTGATCAGCGCCACGCCAGTGGTGAGCAGCGACTCACCCTCGAGGCCGAGGTCGCGGAGGCTCTGCACGCGGACAATCGAAAACAGCAGCAGGTCGTAGATGTCGACAAAATAGCCCGCCGCCGTGACGGCGATCAGGGCTGCGGTATTCGTCGACTTTTTGGCTCCAAGTGTGGGTGGCATGCGCCCCGAATACCCCGGACTCGACGCAGATGGCCACTTCGAAACTCAAGTTGGATTCAAGGGCTTCCGATGCGTTGCATATGAAGACGGTGTCCCGTTTGACCCTGTGCTTTTTGCTCTTGCCGGCGACGATCGCGATCCCGCGTGCGGGGCTTGCCTCAGGGCAGGCTGCACAGCCGGCCATCGAAGCGGGGATGCGCATCTTCAACGGACCCAATACGGCGACAGGCACCCAGGGCAATCTTTCAAACTCTTCAGGCTATTTTTTCAACTTCAGGGCCGAGAATCGAAAGAACATCTTTCGTCTCAATGCGGCGGCGCAATTTGAGTACGCCACGGGCACGGCCGGAATTTCGAGTCCATCGGCATCCGACGCCTACACCATGTATGGCGCAGCCTTTATTCCGGGCGTTTTGGTCTATCCGTTCGTCGCAGGCAGGCTCAGGCCCTTCGTGGGCGGCGGAGCCGTGGTGGGCTGGTACATCATGAATCTGAGCGACGTTTTCACGCAGAGCCTGAGTTTTGGCTACGAAGTGACCGCCGGTGTCGACATCCAGACTGGCGGCGGTGCCGGACGCATCTGGCGCCTGCGCTCGGCGTATTCGACCCACAGTGCAAGCCTCGGTGGCAATACCGAGGGGGTGAGCCTCACGGCTTTTCTGTTCAGCCTGGGCCTCGCCTACTGATTTTCTGCATCGCGGCAGCAAATTCCCTCAAAGACCTTATAAGGCGCCCCCGCGTCTAAAACCCCAAGGCAGCTCAGTCACTTAACGCAGCCCGACACAACCATTCCTTGTGGGGGTCTATAAGGCACACCACAATAGATTGTGGTGTGCTTTGACAAACAGCGGGTCGGGGACGCAAGCTAGGACCATCAGCAAGTAGTTGTGTTGGAAGCCCGCGAGTCTGAACCGCAACCACATCGGGTCAGGGGTCAGGGCAGGCAGAGAAAACTAGGGGGGTCCTGAGGATCAGGACCAATTTGACGCAGACGAACTGCAGAAGGGCTTGGGACTAAGATGAACCAGACGGAAATTCAGAGGGGATCAGCAGGGAAGGCGAAGCAGGGGCGCAAGGCCAAGGCAGCCGCCCAGCACTCTGACACGGTCGCCATGGGGCGCCACTTTACGGTGACGGGCCAGAACCCCCTCGACGCGGTCGAGTACGTAAAGTCCTCCTCCAAGATCAAGGACACCGACGGCAAGGCCGTGTTCGAGATGAAGGACGTTGAGGTTCCGGCCGGCTGGTCCCAGCTTGCCGTCGATATTCTGGTCTCCAAGTACTTCCGCAAGGCAGGCGTCCCCGGAACCGGCCACGAGACCTCGGTCCGCCAGGTCGTGGCCCGCGTCGCGCACACCCTTCGCGTGGAAGGGGAGAAGGCAGGCTACTTTTCAAACACCGACGCGCAGTCCTTTGAAGACGAACTTTCGTTTCTCTTGATTCACCAGATGGGCGCATTCAACTCGCCCGTATGGTTCAACCTCGGTCTGCATCACGCCTACGGAATCGAAGGCTCGGGCGGCAACTACGCCTGGGATCCGGCTTCGATGCGCATCGTCGAGACGAAGGACGCCTACTCGCGCCCCCAGTGCTCGGCCTGCTTCATCCAGTCGGTCGACGACGACCTCATGTCCATCTTTCAGCTGGCCAAGAATGAGGCGCGTCTTTTCAAGTACGGCTCCGGCACGGGCACGAACTTCTCGAACATTCGTGCAGCAAACGAAAAGCTCGCAGGCGGCGGAACCTCGAGCGGCCTGATCTCCTTTCTAGAAGTGCTCGATCGCGGGGCAGGCGCCACGAAGTCAGGCGGCACCACCCGCAGGGCCGCCAAGATGGTCTGCCTCGACATGGACCATCCCGAGATCGCTGATTTCATCACTTGGAAGAGCCGCGAAGAAAAGAAGGTCGCAGCCCTGATCCAGGCCGGATTTTCGTCGGATTTCAACGGCGAAGCCTACCGCACGGTGGCAGGCCAGAACGCCAACAACTCGGTGCGCGTCAATGACCAGTTCATGAACGCCGTCGAGAACAACGAGAAGTGGAACACCTACGCCCGCACCACGGGCGAGGTGATGAACACCTACGAAGCCCGCAACCTCTGGAAGATGCTTGCCGAGGCGGCTTGGGCGTGCGCCGATCCGGGTGTTCAGTACGATACAACGATCAATGACTGGCACACCTGCCCGAACACCGATCGCATCCACGCCTCAAATCCCTGCTCCGAGTACATGTTCCTCAACGACTCGGCCTGCAACCTGGCATCGATCAACCTCGTCAAGTTCCTCCAGGACGACGGTTCGTTCGATATCGAGGGCTTCCGTCACGCCTGCCGCGTCTTCATCGTCGCGCAGGAGATCCTGGTGGGACTCTCAAGCTATCCGACCGAGCAGATTGCGCAGAACTCGCATGCCTACCGCCCGCTGGGTCTGGGCTACGCCAACCTCGGCACGATGCTCATGCTCAAGGGCATTCCGTATGACAGCGAGCAGGGCCGCGCCTGGGCGGCCGCCATCACGGCCATCATGTGCGGGCATGCGTATGCCGTGAGCGCCGAAGAGGCGGGAGCCATCGGTCCGTTTGATGGCTATGCCAAGAACCGTGCTCCGATGATGAACGTCATCGGCAAGCACCGCGAGGCAGCCTACAGCATCGCCCGCGGCCTCTGCCCCGATGAGCTCATTGATGCGGCTCGCGAAGATTGGGACAACGCCATGAACCTCGGAAGCCAAAACGGCTTCCGTAACGCACAGGTCACCGTGCTTGCCCCTACGGGTACGATCGGACTGCTGATGGACTGCGACACGACGGGCATCGAGCCTGATTTCGCGCTCGTGAAGTTCAAGAAGCTCGCAGGTGGCGGTTACTTCAAGATCGTCAACCAGTCCGTGCCGATGGCGCTCGAGAATCTTGGATACAGCAAGTCTGAGACGTCCGAGATCATCGACTATGTTCTGGGCAAGCTGAAGTTCAAGGGCACGCCGCACGTCAACCGTGAATGGCTGGCATCCAAGGGCTTGAATGACGCCGAGATCGCAAAGCTTGAAAAGGCGCTTCCGGGCACCTTCGAGCTTTCGAGCGCCTTCACGAAGTGGGGCATGGGCGAAGAGACCTTGAAGCGCCTCGGGATTGCCGAGTCGGTGTACAACGCACCGACTTTCAACTTCCTGACCTTTTCTGGCCTCACCCAGTCCCAGCTCAATGAAGCCAACGAGGCGATCTGCGGCACGATGACGGTCGAAGGCGCTCCGCACCTCAAGTCCGAGCACCTTGCGGTGTTTGATTGTGCCAACAAGTGCGGTGCCAAGGGCACGCGCTACATCGCCCCCATGGGCCATGTGCGCATGATGGCGGCAACCCAACCTTTCTTGTCGGGTGCAATCTCCAAGACCGTGAACCTCCCCAACGAGACTTCGGTCGAAGAGATCCAAGAAATCTACCTGCAGGGGTGGAAGCTTGGGCTCAAGGCCGTGGCTCTGTATCGCGACGGATGCAAGCTTTCGCAGCCGCTCTCGACCAAGTCGGAGTCGAAGTCCGAAAAGCAGGACGCTCCGGCCGAGGTCAAGACCGTGGTCGTGCAGGCGGCGCCTGAGCGCAAGAAGCTTCCGGCCAAGCGCCGGGGCTTCACGCAAGAGGCCAACATCGCGGGCCACAAAGTATACATCCGCACGGGTGAGTATGACGATGGAAGCCTCGGCGAGATCTTCATCGACATGCACAAGGAGGGCGCAGCCTACCGTGCCATGATGAACTGCTTTGCGATCTCGGTGAGCCTCGGACTCCAGTACGGAGTGCCGCTCAAGGAGTTTGTCGACAAGTTCACCTTCACCCGCTTTGAACCGTCCGGTCCCGTGCAGGGCCACCCGAACATCAAGATGTCGACCTCGATCGTCGACTACCTGTTCCGGGTGCTCGGCATGGAATACCTCGGACGCACTGATTTCGTGCAGGTCAAGCCGACCGTCCCACCCGTCGACTTGACTGCCGAGAAGGGGGCGGCCTCCGCCGTCTATGGACGCAACACTGTAGTTGCGGCGCAGTCCGCCCCGGTTCCCAACGCCGCTTCGGGGCACTTGGCCGAGATGATGGGCGACGCTCCTCCGTGCGATGGCTGCGGCCATACGACGGTCAGGAACGGCGCCTGCTACAAGTGCCTGAACTGCGGCAACAGCATGGGCTGCAGCTGAGAACTTCCCACTCTTGAAAGCGCCGTGGCTTTGCGCAAGCGAGGCTGCGGCGGTTTCCAAGGCTTCAGGCCGGGCGCCTCCCCTAGGGCGTAGGACTGGAGCAGGCAGTACAACAGCCCACATTGGGCGGGTTTCGCGAAAGCGGAATCCGCCCAATGCTTTTTTACCACCGATGTTTTTCGACCGAAGTCACGCCGGCCCGGGGGGTGGGAAGCTCGAGCCGCCACGCCTCCAGCCACAGTCTCTGGGATGGCTCACCGCCGTACACCGCATCGCCGAGGATCGGTGCGCCCTGCGAGGCGAGGTGCACGCGGATCTGGTGCATCACGCCGGTGTGGAGTTCGATCGTCACTTCATAGGTGGGCTTGCCCGTGCGGGAATCGGGGCCTGCGACTGGCCTGCAATTGATCAGCGTGGTGCGTGCCGGAAGGGGTTTGCCTCGAATTTTATGGCCCGGGGTCACGACTCGCATACGCTTGGAGGATTTGGGGTCATGGCCCAGAGGCGCATCGAGCAGCCGCGGGAAGGGCGCAGAGATCGGCGCAGTCACAAGGGCACGGTAGAATTTTCGTACAAGCCCCTGCTTCCAGGCCTCCTTGAAAAAAGCATAAGCCTCTTCGGTACGCGCAAACGCAAGAAGCCCGCTTGTGCCCGTATCGAGCCGATGCAGGAGCATCAAGCTCGGGTCATGCGCCAGTGCATGCTGCAGGGCTGTATCCGTCTCCGTGCGTGAGATGGGTTCTGAGGGCATGCCCGAGGGTTTGTAAAACACCGAGCAGTGCTCATCTTCATGCACAAGCTCCATCGCGCAGCCTTCGGGTCGCGGCCGGGGTACTTCGGGGTTGAGCCGCGCTTCAAGCTCTGGCCAGTTCACTTCAAAGCACCAGACCCCGGGCTTTGAGCGTGGAGCGTTGCTTCTTCGGATCACTCCGTCTTCAAGTGCCTTCTTGATCTGCCTTTTCGAGGCATCCGGGTAGCGGGTGACGAGCACCCGGTGCAGGGCGTGCTCGAGCCTTTCGGCCGGGGATGCGGGGATCTCTAGTAGTTCGGGGGATCGCACGGACGCGGATCTGCCTGCGAGGGCTCGACATGAAGGGCATTCGGCAGGGTCCCGCTCGCGCCAGAGCTGACCGTGTACTGGCAGCAGCCTCCCGATGGAGTCCTTGAGCCGGTTTTTCCGCCGTTGTCGTCAAATGTGATGAGGCAGGAATAGGGCGATGTCTTTCGCAGCGCTTCTTCGATGTGGGGCTCGTCGGCAAGCAGCGGGAACCGGAAGTCAGTTCCCACCAGAGCCGTACGCGAAGGACGGGGGATGTGGTTAGTGGTCAGCTGCAGACGGGAGTTGTAGTCGGGGTAGCGCTCGGCGCACCAGCCTACATTGCCCGTGGTGTCATTCCGGGCGATATGCAGGGGCGGGTCGACGAAAGTCGAGGATTCCGGCGCACAGGCCTGGAATTCGGTGTCTTCGAGGTAGTACGGGGTCCAGGAGTTCTGCGGCCGGATGAAGCGCTGCCTGAGCACGGGATTGCTGGCATGGACCGTAGCATAGGTCATGACCGTTCGATTTTGGTTCACCAGTGGCAGGACCGCCGAGCA
>CAIOHW010000322.1 GCA_903858195.1 Oligoflexia bacterium
CGCTCGGCGGTATCCGGGTGTTGAGCTGGGGCAAGGACGAGGATGCCCTGGAGAGGCTCAAGTCCTTGATGCCGCCCGACGCGGATGTGCTGCATTCGATGGTGCCGCTTCCAGGGGGTTTGGAGCGGGAGCTGACTGGGGGTCTGGGAGTTCCGGTCATCACCACGATCCATGGAAATGGAAAGGTGGGGGAGAGGTTTTCGGACTGGGCAGTGTTTGTTTCAAAGGACCATGCTCGCAGGCACGGGAGTGAGCGCTTTGTCTGGAACGGGCTGGATCCCTCGGAGTTTTCCTTTCGGCCCAAGGCCGGACGCGACGGATTTGCATTTCTTTCGAAAACCAGTTGGAAGGTGAAGAATCTGCGCGGAGCCATTCGAGTGTGCGCCCAGGCGGGCGTGCCGCTTCGAATTGCCGGAGGGGATCGACCGTACGGGGCGAGGCTCGAGGCGCTATTCAGGCCTGGCTGGCGATGGGTTGGCAGGGTGGCTGGCGAGGCGAAGGCAGGACACTTGGCGTCTGCTCGGGCGCTGCTCTTTCCGGTACTTTGGCCGGAGCCTTTTGGTTTGGTGGTGGCGGAGGCTTTTTTGTCAGGCACCCCAGTGCTGGCGACTCCTGAAGGGAGCCTGCCGGAACTGGTGCCTCCTTCGGTCGGGAGGCTTTTGGAATGGGGCGAGCAGGCGCGCTGGGTGGAGCTCCTGGGCGAGGTCCAGTCGGGAAGGCTTGCCTGGGAGCCGGAGGCTTGTTTGGATCATGCGCTCAGGCACTTTCACTATCGCTCCATGACCGAGTCCTACCTTGGGCTCTATCGCGCCCGACGCTCTGAGGCAGGGGTCACCCTGGGAGATCCAAGATGAAGCTGAGGCTTGGGCTCCTCCGGGGCCGCTCCGGTCAGAGCTTGACTGAGTACCTGCTCCTCATCTTTCTGGTGGTCACGGTGTTTGTGACCGTGGTCCGGGTGCTCGGGCCGATCCTTCGGCGGATGGCCAGCCAGCAGGGGCGGAGCATGGAGCGAAGACTGGGTGAGGGTGTCTACCAGTACCGCTTCCCGGGGCAGTAAAACGGGTAAATCTTACATGGTTAGGTGGGCGCACTTTGGCGCCAAGCGTAAGGGAGGAAAGGGATTTTCGTTTTTAATCCCGAGTATTTCAATCAAGTTAAGATATTAAGTCACTGTTTTTATTGGGTAAAGTCACAGTCAAGAAAAGCCTAGTCAATTGGTCTCTCCGTTGCTATTGAGGCCCGAGCAAAAAGGTCCACTTTTATGAACCGAATGCAAAACGACAGGAGCCGAGTATGAATCGGATGGAGACACGAATGACGCAGCGACTCAACAGGGCGACCGCCCTGCTGGTGACTCTGACCGCTTGGGCGGGGGGATCACTGCAGCCGGCTCACGCTGAGCTGTTGATCGAGGAGAAGAATCAGCAGGTGGGTCTGACGACCGCCGACTCATCCGTTGAGTCGCCTGCCCTGGAGGCAGCTGCACCGCCAGCAGCCGTGGTGCAGACCACCCGGGTGGCACAGGTTGCAGTGCCGACTCAGGCCTACGCCGTGCAGCCGGTTGTGATCGCGGCTCCAGAAGCATCCGATCCCACCGAGCGCATGACCCGTACGGATCTCGTGCGCCGTGAAAGGATGCGCGAAGAACTTCGAAATGAGGACATCCTCCAGGAGCGGCTCGAAGAATTGAGGCTCCAAGATGAGAAGCGCCGCACCGGTCAGGTGTTGGGTGCATCGGGCGCTCCTGCAATGGCCCAGGCTCCCTTGCTTGCCATGTCGGGACCGGTGGCGGCTCCTGCTGCTCCCATGGTGACCGAACAGGTGGTGAGTGTGCCCGTGACCGAGCGTCCGAGGCAGGCTCTTGCCGAATCCGTCGCATCGGAAGGGGCTTCCGTGGCCCAAGCCATCCGCTCTGAAGAAGAGGATGTGACGACCCTGAGGCTCAGCCCCCGCGTAGGTCTATCGGACTTCCGCGGACAGAGCCCCTACCAGCTGCAAGGTCGCTACACCGTAGGTGCCGGCATCGACGTCGGTGTCTCTGACCACCTGACCTTCGAGTTGGGCTACAGCTACAGCGAATACGGGGTCGCCCTGAACAGCGCCACTGCAATGGGACTTGCTCCCGTGCTTGGAATGGGCGGCTACGGCTTTAATTATAACCAGAACTCCAACACCGGGATGCTCAGACAGAACGTGCTCGACACGGGCCTCAAGGTTCACCTGCTGGGTCGTCGATCGAGGCTCCGTCCGTTCATCGGCGGAGGTGCTGGATATTCGCGCAGCTTCCTGAACTACGATCCGAGGATCGTCGACTTCATGCGAAGCGTGGGCTACGGGCTCTCGCGTGACTATGACCTGACCCAGTTCCTGGCAAACGCCTCAG
>CAIOHW010000323.1 GCA_903858195.1 Oligoflexia bacterium
CAAGGACCTCGCAGTCGAAGTGCGTGAGGGCAGCCTCTCGGATTCTGAAAGTCTGAATCGTGCAGTCAGGGGCGTCGATCGCGTGGTGCATGTGGCCGGGGTGGTCACCGCCCCGAACCGCGAGGGATTTTTTGAGCACAATGCCCATGGCACCCAAAGGCTCGTCGAAGCCTGCCTGAAGGAAGGCCCGGGCCTTTCGCGCTTGGTGCTGGTTTCTAGCCTTGCAGCCGGAGGCCCCAGCCTTTCGGGCGATGCCCGCACCGAAGAGGAAGCCCCAAGTCCGGTCTCGCATTACGGTCACAGCAAGCGAGCGGGGGAGTTGGCGGTTCTCGAAGCTGCAGATCGGCTGAACTCGATCATCCTGAGGCCGCCGCTGGTTTATGGTCCGCGCGACAAGGGGGTGCTGGCCATTGCGCAGGTGGCGGCCAAGGGGCTCATGCCGCTTCTTCCCAGTGACCCGCCTGGGTCCGGTCCCAAGCGCTACAGCCAGATCTTTGGTGAAGATCTCGCGCGCGGGATCGTCGAAGCCACCCTGACTGAAAAGCGCCTGGCATCGGGCAGCACGTTTTACATGAGCTCACCCGAAGTGGTCACTGATGTGGAGCTTTATGAGGCGTTTGCCCGAGCACTGGGCAGGAGCCTCATCCGCCTCTCAGTACCGTCCTGGGGACTCAAGGGACTGGCCCTCGGGGCCGACGTGGTGGGGAGGTTCTCGGGCCGGACCCTGCCCCTCAACTCAGACAAGGTGGCCGAGCTGCTTGCGCCCGCCTGGGTGTGTAACCCCCAAAAGGCCGCGCGCGAGCTTGGCTTCAACACCACAACCTCGTTTGAGGAAGGGATCAGGAAGACGGTGGATTGGTACCGGAGCCAGGGCTGGCTTCGCTGAGATTTTCCATCCTGCAGCGGCCTTCGAAGTAAGCACCCGGATCGATCTCGATGCTGGGGCTTGTAATGTCGCCTACGACTCGGGCCGTGGGCGAGAGGATCACGCGAGTGGCGGCATGGATCTGACCGCGCACGAAGCCCTCGACCCAGAGGGTATCGGCTTCAATGTTGCCCTCGACTGTCGATTGCGATGCGAGCACGACGAGGCTTCCGGGTGATCCGACGAGCTTCCCGCGGATCGAGCCGTGGACCCTTGCCACCGAGGCAAGCTCAAGTGTGCCTTCCAGCGCTGTACCCTCCGAGATCAGGGTGATCTCGGCCTCGCGCATCTCAGGGGTTTTCTGGATCTGCAGCACGCGAGGCTCCTCCTGCCGGGGGCACCGGATAGGTTTCATGGATCAGGATCTTGTACTTTTCGTCGATCGTGTCGTTTCCGATCAGGAAGATCTCGAGCGAGCGAAGAGCCGAGTCCACCGATGGAAGCTCGAGTCGTGTTTCGCGAAACCGCGAAACAGAGAAATACTCTCCCTGCTCGGTATCGAAGAGTGAGTTGCCATCGGCCGCGCGAAGCGCTCCCGCCGGGTAGACGATCAGGGTTTCGGGGCCTCGGGCCACGACGATGATGCGTCCCTGCTGGCTCTTTCCTTCGGGTCCGACAAAACGGATGTCGAACTTGACCTTGAGTTTGCGGCCCTGCCACTGAAGTTGCGGCTGAGTCATCTCAATGGGAACCGATGGGCGTGCCACCCAGGGAATCTCGCCCACGACCGTGGACGGAAACGCCGAAAAGCCGACCGGTGTTCCGGCGCGCGCCGAGTCAGCCTGGCGCTGGAAGAGTTTCAGTGCGGGGAGCGTCTCGCTGGCCGGGGGCTGCGCCGCCGTCACAGTGACGGTCACCGTAGGTGCAGGTACCGGCGCGATGGCGGTCACAGGGGCCTGCGGGGCGGTGGGCTGGGGTTCGGCCACAGGCTCCGGCTGGGTGGCCAGCTTTCCTTCCAAAACTTCGATCTGCTTTTCGAGCTCCTTCAGGCGCTCGGGCTGTGCTTCGTGGCTTTGGCGCCAGATCCACAGAGCCCCGCCCGTGGCCAGAGCGGTCGCCAACAGGCAGCTGCCCACGATCCATCCCAACCGGGAGAACCAGGACAGGGGAATGGTGAAGTTTCGGGAGGCGAGCCCGTCCTGGAAAACCAAAACTTCCAATGATTGCTTGAGCTTGTGAGGCGAAGGGTTGCGCATTCGGGGGGTTTTCCAGTTCCCTGAGAGGGTAGCGGGGGCACAAAGGGGTGTCAACTTTCGCGCCCGCCCTGCCGATACACAGTTGGGATGAAACTTCTTTTGCTCCATCCGCACTTGCAGTCGGGCGACCCGATGGTCCAGTCCCTCCAGGACAAGGGCTCGAGCGTGCTCATCGCCGGAACGCCACAGGATGCCATGCAGATCCTGAGGCTTCATGCAGGGACGGTCGATGCGGCCATCGTGCATCGCGAGGGCGCTTCCGGGACAGATGGTTCGGGCCTGGAGCTCCTGGCCCTCGTGCGCAGCGATCCTTCCATCGCCGACCTTCCGATGATCATCACCTCCCAGGTGTGGGAGGACCCCCAGTTTGCTCAGCATCAGGGCACCCCGGAGGGTGTGAATGCCTACCTCCGCTGGTCAGATGTGGCTTCGCAAATCGGACCCACGATCGACCAGATGCTGGGGCCCCAGGCCGAACCTCAGTCCGAACCTCAGTCATTGATGCTTGCCGAGATGCCGGCGTCGTCCATCTCGATTCCGACAGTCGATCTGGAATCCCTGACTCGGCAGCTCCAAATTCCTTCGCTGACGCCTGCTCCGCCGCCCGCTCCGTCACCCATGGCGCCCGACCTCTCGAGCCTCCTGGTCGTACCGGGCTCGATGCCTTCCGGGGAGTTGTCGATGGCCACTCGCAGCGAGGCGGGTCCCATCGAGCTGTCGATGTCGGCGATGACGATTTCCGCCCCGGATTTTTCTGTACCTACGGTGTCCGCACCGTCGGTCGAGATTGCCGACGTTGCAATTGAGTCCCCGTCAGAGCCCGAGGCCGAGGGTTCTGCCGAGAGTGCCATGCCTTATCTTTTCGGGAGCAAGTACTCGCGCAGCGAGATCATGCCCGTGGTGATGGGGGATGCCGTCGTTCCGGGCGGCGCAGCCCAGAGTCCGGATGTAGCCACCCTCAAACACTATCTCGAGCTTCGTGAAAAGGATGTCTCGGCGCTGGCCATCCAGCTCCGTGAGACGCGCGAACTGCTCAAGCGGGCGCAGGAAGATCTGAGGATCAGTCATTCGATGATGGAGGACCAGGCATCCAAGCTCGAGGCGGTCTCGCGACGGGAGCGTGAGTTCGAGCGCGAAAAGGCGCTTCTCACCGAGGGTGTCCAGGCCGAGATCGAGCAGATGCGCTTCGAGCTCAAGACCAGGAATGACAAGATCCGCATGCTTCAGTCCAAGGTTCATGCCGGTGAGCAGGAGATGGAGCGCCTGCGTGATCGCGTGCGCTCGGACCTTCGCTCGATCAAGTCCAACGAAAAGAAACTCGAGAACCAGCTCGAGATCCTGAAGAGCGATACGGAAAGCCGGATTGCATCGCGCAATGGGATCATCATGGAGCTCAAGCGCAAGCTGGATCTCACTGAGTTCAATCTCGACCTGGTGCAGGACAAGCTCGTGCGCGAACGTGAACGCGGCGAGGACCTGCGCGCCAAGCTCGTGCGTGCATCCCAGGCGGTGCGCGTGGCAGGCGGCTTGCTTGATCCGCCCGAGCCGGCGGCCGATTCGAATGGCGACGCCTCCGGCGTCGACCATGGCGCAAGTAATCGAAAAGTTTCCTGAACCCCCTTTTTCCACACTCAGGCTGGTGGTGAGTGATTTTCACCTTGGCTCAGGGCGTTGGCTCGCCGGTGGATCGCCCAACCGACTCGAAGACTTTGCGTTCGACGACGAGTTTGCCGAGTTTCTCGAATTCTACCGTACAGGCGAGTTCGAGGATCGTCCGGTGGAGTTGGTGCTGAACGGCGACATCCTGAATCTCCTGCAGATGGAGGATCACGGGGTGCACAGTCACCTGCACACCGAACGTTTTATCTGCCACGGGCTTGAAAGGATCATCGACGGACATCCGGTCTTCTTTGATGCACTCTCACGCTTTGCGGCGGCTCCTCGAAAGCGGATCTCGTATGTGATCGGAAACCATGATGCAGGGCTGCTCTGGCCTGCGCCCCGAAGGATCTTCGAGGAGCGGGTGGGAGTGGAAGTGGTCTTTTACCCGGTGTTCTACCGCTTTAACGGGGTTCATGTAGAGCATGGGCACCAGCATGAGGAGCTCTCGCGCATGGACATGGATCGCCCGTTCATCACGCATGGGCTTCCCGAGCCCGTGTTGAACCTTCCATGGGGTTCTCTTTTTGTGGCCGTGATGCTTTCGCGCATCAAGGTCGAGAGACCCCATGTTGACAAGGTGCGGCCGTTTTCGAGCTTCCTGCGCTATGTGCTGCTCCACGACACGCTCTGGTCGATCGGCGCGATCCTGCGCACCGCCTGGTTTGCGTGGGAGACGGTGATGTTTCGTTCGCAGTACCACATTCGCTCGGGCCTGAGGGCGAGCTGGCGCATGTTCAGGGAGCTGACCGTCTATCCCGACTTTGATCGTGCCGCCGAGGGCATCCTGGCCCGTGATCCGGGCACAAGGCTGGTGATTTTCGGGCACACTCATGTGCTCAGGCATCGCCGGTTCGAGGACGGTCGTGAATACGTCAACGAGGGGTCCTGGAATGAGGCCACCCACCTTGAGCTCGGGGACTTTGGGACGCAGGTTCGCCTCACCTATGCCCATGTGGTTTGCTCGGGAATCACCCCTCGGGTGAGCGTCAAGCGCTGGCGCGGGCGCTGGC
>CAIOHW010000324.1 GCA_903858195.1 Oligoflexia bacterium
ACTGCGCTTCATGACACTGGTCAAAACCTTGAGATGTGCCTGCGGGGAGCTTCTTGAGAAGAGTGAAACTCTTTTTTCCGCTCTTCTCCGTCAGGATCTGGGTTTTGAGCAGGCCCTTGCAGGCATCAAAGACGAATCCGGTGAGGAATGCGGCATTCCGGTCCTCGTTGGCGGCGGCGCCGAGGTTTTGTACGGCATCTCGGGCCTCATCGTAGGTGAGCTCGGCCCAGGTGTCTGCCGCGTGAACGGGCCCCGTGGTGGAGATCAGGGCCGATGCGATCATGAAAAGGCGATGGCGAAGGGTCAGCATGGGTCTCTCCTTGGGTTCTCTCTCAGGCATAATGCAGAGCAACAGACGGGCCAACGCAGGTGCCCGAATCGGGCTGACAAGAACCGAAAAAACAGTTAAAAAACAGCCACCTAATCTGTGTCAGAGCGGACACTCCCGGCGCAGTCCGGGCCGGCGTTCTGCTCAAAGAGTGGGGACCTGTCGAGACTTTCGACAGGCACCAGCCACGCGTTTTGAGAGGAGTTTCATGAGCTTTCGGCCTGCAGACGCACTGGGACTACAAAGGGTGCTTGAGCCACGTGGAGCAGGGCTCCTTCCGCAGCAGGCCGAGCGCATCGATCCCTCGCTCCCGATCGCTCGCGATGAGCTTTTGATCGACGTTGAATGCCTCAACATCGACTCGGCAAGCTTTCATCAGATCTCGAACAGTTGCGCAGGAGATTCTGCAAAGATCCAGCAGGCGGTGCTGGATCTCGTGGCTCGTCGCGGAAAGCACCATAACCCCGTGACCGGCTCGGGCGGCATGCTCATCGGAACGGTTCGCGAGATCGGGCCCGATTTTCCCGTGGCAGAAAAGCCCGTCAAGGTGGGCGATCGGATCGCCACGCTCGTGTCGCTCTCGCTGACGCCTCTTGAGATCCGCAAGATCCGGGCACTCCACCCCGCAATCGACCGCGTGGACATTGAGGGGCATGCGATTTTGTTTTCGTCCGGGCTCTTTGCCAGGCTCCCGTCCGACCTCCCCGAAACGGTGGCGCTTGCCGTGCTCGATGTCGCCGGCGCCCCTGCGCAGACGCGCAAGCTCGTCGGTGGCGGCGACACGGTGCTGGTCGTCGGTGGTGGAGGCAAGTCGGGAGTGCTCTGCCTTTATGAAGCAAAGAAGAAGGCGGGCGTAACGACGATCGCCCTCGACTACTCGGATGCTGCGATCGAGCGCCTGAGAAAGCTCCCGTTTGTGGATCACGTCATTCAGGCCGATGCCAGAAAACCGCTTGAAGTGATGCAGAAGGTCTCGCACCTCACTCAGGGCAAGATGGCTGATGTTGTCATCAATGTGGCCAACCTGCCTGAGACCGAGATGTCCTGCATCCTCTCTGCGCGGCAACGGGGTCTGGTTTATTTCTTTAGCATGGCAACGAGCTTTTCAAGGGCGGCGCTTGGAGCCGAGGGGGTCGGGGCGGATGTCGATCTCAGGATCGGTAACGGCTACACCGAGGGTCACGCGGATCTGGCTCTTCAGATCCTGCGCGAGAGCCCAGCGCTTCGCGAGCTGTTCACTCAAACTTACAAGTAGGAACAAACCCCATGGCAAACCTGAGTCTGGATTTTAAGAAGGTTGAACGCTGCCGGGAGCTTGCCTCCCGGATCGCTGCCCCCATTGGAGACCTCATCGGCGGACACTCGACGATCGCCATCGAGCGGGCCACGCTCCGGCTGCTTGGGGTGAATGGCGCCGTTCAGCAGGCCAAGCAGGTGGTTCCCGAGGTCAACGTCATCATCGAGGATCTGCACCGAGCCGGGCGGCTTGCGCGGGGGATCATGCCCCTATTTGTGAACGGAATGCTTGAGACGGGCCTTTCTGCGCCCGAGCTCGGGACACAGGTGGCAAGAAGGCGCGTGCGTCTGCATGAGCTCAAGATGCGGCCGGATGCCGTGCTGGAAAAAAAGGCAACCGAGCTCTGCAGGTCTGCAGTCACCAGCCTGGACCGCGCGCGTGAACAGCGCGACGCCCTCAGGTCTGATACCGGAGATCGCTTTGACCCGACGGGAGCGGGCGGCCCCTGCCTCTATGTGATCGTTGCCACCGGCAATATCTACGAGGATGCCGTCCAGGCGCGCGCTGCTGCGCAGGCCGGAGCAGATGCGATTGCCGTGATTCGAAGCACGGCACAGTCACTGCTGGATTATGTTCCGCATGGCGCCACCTCCGAAGGGTTTGGGGGCACTTATGCCACCCAGCAGAACTTCAAGATCATGCGTGAAGCGCTCGACGACGAGTCACGCAGGCTTGGCCGCTACATCAGGCTGACCAATTACTGCTCAGGCCTCTGCATGCCCGAGATCGCAGCTCTGGGCGCGATGGAGCGCCTGGACTTCCTGCTCAACGACGCGATGTACGGGATCTTGTTCCGGGACATCAACATGAAGCGCACGCTGATTGATCAGCACTTTTCGCGAAACATCATCGCGCGTTCACGAATTGTGATCCACACCGGTGAGGACAACTACCTGACCACGGCAGACGCCACCGAAAACGGGCACCAAGTTCTCGCCTCGCAGTTCATTAATGAGCGGTTCGCCCTGCGCGCAGGCATGGGCCAGGAGCTCATGGGGCTGGGGCATGCGCAGGAGATGAACCCTGAGCATCCCAATGTATTTCTGCTCGAGATTGCGCGCGCCCAGATGACGCGCGACATCTTTCCGAAATCGCCGATCAAGTTCATGCCGCCCACGCGGTTCAAGTGCGGTGATATTTTCTACAGCCAC
>CAIOHW010000325.1 GCA_903858195.1 Oligoflexia bacterium
CATCATCTTCGTACGCTGCGTAACCTGCGGCTGGTGAAGGTCAGGCGGGCCGGCCGTACCCTTTTCTACCAGCTCGATGATGCCCACATCTCGAGGCTCCTGCTTGAGGGCATGGAGCATGTGGAGGACCTGCTGTGATCACACTGGCAGACCTTTCAGTGGGAGAGCGCGCAAGGGTCGTGGAGGTGGGTGGCCAGACCGGTGGTGATGCACTGGTTCGAGCCCTCCTGGAGATGGGGGTTCTCGAGGGATCGGATGTTCGCATCCTGCACGAAGCTCCCATCAGCGGCGATCCGATTGCCATCGAAGTTCGCGGGGCGCTGATCGCGCTCAGGCGGCAGGAGGCGCGCTGTGTGCGCGTCGAGAGGTTGGATCAGGAGGCTGGGCGATGAGTGCCGTTCGGGACGAGAGCATTTCGACCGTGGCGCTCGTGGGGCTTCCGAACTGCGGAAAGACCTCGCTCTTCAATGCGCTCACCGGGAGCCGCCAGAAGGTGGCGAACTACCCGGGTGTGACGGTGGAACGCAAGGAGGGCTGGGTGAGGCTTGGCATGTCGGCCGCGTCCGACAATTCCGGGCCGGCAGTCTCCCAGCTCCGCCTGCTGGATCTTCCCGGTACCTACAGCCTCGATTCGCGCACGCCTGACGAGGAGATCACCCGCGAGGTCGTGCTCGGGAGGCATGCAGCAGAGGTGCAGCCGCAGGCGTTGATCGCCGTGGTGGATGCAACGAACCTCGAGCGAAACCTCGGGCTCGTTCTCGAACTCAAGGCGCTTGGGCTTCCGATCGTGCTTGCCCTGAACATGATGGATCTTGCTGGACGCCGCGGTCTTGAGCTCGATCTGTCGGTGCTGGAGCGCGAGCTTGGAGTGCCCGTGATTCCGACCGTCGCTGTGAAGGCAGAGGGGCTTGCCCCCCTCCTTGCGCGGGTGTCAGAGCGCTGCGCGAAGCGCCCACCCGCACAGTGCCCGTGGCAGAAGCCCACGGCAGCTGAGGTGCGTGAGCGCTTTGCTCGGGTCGACCAGATCCTCAAGAACTGCGTGCGCAGGCGATCAAAACCTGCAGCGCTGACTCATGCCATCGATCGCCTGGTTCTGCATCCGGTGTGGGGCGCAGTGGTGCTGCTCCTGGCACTTGGACTGATGTTTCAGGCGATTTTTAGCTGGGCGTCCATCCCAGCCGACGCCATCGAAGCGGGCGTCGCGGCATTCGGTGGGTGGATGGGAGACCGGATGCCGGAAGGGCCGCTCAAGAGCCTGCTCATCGATGGGGTCATCGCCGGTGTGGGGTCGGTGCTCGTTTTCCTTCCGCAGATCTTGATCCTGTTTGCCTTCATCTTCGCCCTCGAAGACTCAGGCTATCTCGCCCGAGCGGCCTTTTTGATGGACCGTGCAATGAGCGCGGTGGGGTTGCATGGTCGCGCGTTCATCCCGCTCCTTTCTTCGTACGCCTGTGCGATTCCCGGCATCATGGCCACCCGGACGATCGCCAATCCGCGTGATCGACTGGCGACCATCCTCGTGGCGCCACTCACCACGTGTTCGGCAAGGCTTCCCGTGTACACGCTTCTGGTCGGGGCCTTCGTGCCGGCACGCAAGGTGGCCGGTGTTCTCGGATTGCAGGGACTCGTACTGTTCGGACTTTATCTGGCGGGAACGATTGCCCCGCTCACGGTGGCGGCCGTGCTCAGGCGCACGGTGCTCAAAGGCCCCAAGCCTGCACTGCTGCTTGAGCTTCCGACCTACAAGCGCCCCAGTCTTCGGGGCCTTGCCCTGGGGCTCATCGAAAGAACCCGTCTATTTGTGCGCCGCGCGGGCACCGTGATCCTCTCGCTTTCGGTCATGATCTGGGTGCTTTCGAGCTACCCCAAGCCTCCAGCCGATGCGCCGGCGGGAGTGCCTGCGATTCATTACAGCCATGCCGGTCAGATCGGGCGCGCAATCGAACCGCTGCTCCGGCCGCTTGGGTTTGATTGGCGCGTGGGCGTGGCGCTGGTGCCGGGGTTTGCCGCACGCGAGGTCATGGTGAGTGCACTGGGCACCGTCTACTCGGTCGAACAGGGTACCGAAGCAGACACTTCCGCCCTCGGCGCAAGGCTTGCCGGGAGCTGGAGCCTCGCCACGGCGCTGAGCCTCATGGTGTGGTACATTTTTGCGCCCCAATGCCTATCGACTCTGGCTGTGGTCAGGCGCGAGACGAACTCCTGGCGCTGGGCTGCGTTCTTGATGGCCTACATGACGGTGCTGGCCTACGGTGCCTCTTTCGTGACCTTCCAGCTCGCGCGAGCGATGGGTTGGGGGTGAGCTCGTGCAATGGCACACTGAAGCCATGACGCAGGATCGGGCCGTCGCTCTCATCGTGGGCGCGATCGCAGCCGCGTGGCTGGTGCACCTGTCGCGTGGCTGGTGGTCGAAGCCGGTGGCAGCCTGGCTGCTGAGGCGGGGTCATGTGTCGCTTGCCATGCGCGTTCGCTTCGGGAGGCGCGCTTGAAGGCTGTCTACCTTGCCATCGGAACAGAACTCACGAGCGGCCAGATCACCAATCGCAACGCCGCCTGGATCTCATCCGAGCTTGAGTCGGTGGGCATCGAGGTGAGCTGGCATCTTTGCGTTCCGGATGATCGCACTCTCATGCGCGAGTCGATGGAGCTTGCGGGCTCGAAGGGTGAGTTGGTTTTCATCACCGGGGGGCTCGGGCCCACGACCGATGACTTCACCCGTGAGGTGGTCGCCGAGTGGTGGGGCGAAAAGCTCGAGTGGCATGAGCCGTCGTGGACCAAGGCCGTGGACCGGCTTGCACGCCGGGGCATCAGGTCG
>CAIOHW010000326.1 GCA_903858195.1 Oligoflexia bacterium
CGCGTCTGCAGGCAGTAGAGCTTTCCGGACTCGAAGCCCCACTCACAGTCCTGCGGCGATCCGAGTCTGCGCTCAAGCTCCACGCAAAGCGATGCCACACCCTGCGCCTCCTGGCTGGAGAGGCTTGGAGAGGAGCGGAGGTGCGCCTCAAGCTCGACTCGAGTGATCCCGCCCTGGGCGGCATGCCGCATGGCATGGGTTTTTTCGGCGGTGTCGATCTTGGCAATGCCCAGGGTCTCCCGGTTCACCTCGAAGTGGTCGGCATCGAGCTCGCCGCTCACCAATCCTTCTCCAAGACCCCAGACCGAACTCACGAGCGCATGGTCCCGGTCCAGCGGCCGAATCGGATTGCGGGAGAAGGCAACCCCGGCCTTCTCGCATGAGACCATGCGCTGGATGACCACACCCATCCGGAGGGCCCGAGTTTCAAGCCCCTTCTGGCGACGATACGAGAGAGCACGATCGGAGTAGGCCGACGCCCAGCATTTTCGGATCGCCACTGAAATGGATTCGAAGCCCCTCTGAAAGAGAAAAGACGAGAACTGACCGGCAAACGAGTGTTCAGCGCCATCTTCGTCGAGGCCGCTGGATCTCACGGCAAGCCAGGTGTCGCCCCAGCCCTTGTCAGTCAGCGTGCGCTGTAGCTCCCGCGCGAGCGCCTCGGGAAGGGGCCGAGAGCAGAACAGCTCTTCAATGGCGCGCTCACCGTCGGGCAGATTTGCGTCCAGAGCGTTCTGGGACGACTGCTGGGATGAAAACTGTTCGAGCGCCATGCTCGACACGCAGACGAATTCGGGCACCGTGAACCCAAGCGCCGCGACAGAGGCCAGGTTCTTTGCCTTGCCCCCTCCGTACTTCGCAAAAACTTCGAGGGCATCCCGGGATGGGTCCAGAATCAGATCCATTTCGACACCAGCCTAAAGATGGGCACGCAGGCCAAGTGAACCAGCAGCGAGAGTGTGGCCAGCGCCTCAACCCACTTGTGGCAGCGGGGCCGCTGCACCCAGATCACAGCTGCAATCCAGGTCAGGATGACCGGCGGCGCGCATACGAGTTCGATATGCAGGAGCGAGCTTCCAAGAAGTGCAATCGCCGAGGTGAGGGTGATCCGAAAGAGGGTGCCGCCGCGGCCATACACCTGGGGGTAGGTCCTGAGCACCGGGTGCGCCGACGGGTCGAGCTTGCGGCAGAGCTCATAGGTAAAAAAGGCTCCGAGCACGGTGAGACCCAGCTCCCAGGACGGGGTCATGAGCCAGGCATGGTTGTGGTAGATGGCGATCGGAAAAGCCACCAGCGGCACGAGGATGATCTGGTGGGTGAAGCCATACAAGAATGGCAGGCGGGAGAGCTTCGCGCCGACAAAAAACTCTTTGTACATCAGTGCGAGGTATCCGGTGACCCCCGTGTAGAGCAGTGCGCCGTCGCGATAACGGGCAGCCCACAGCACGAGAGAAAAGATCAGCATCGCGAGCAGCAGGCCACTGATCACCCTGCGTGCTTCGGGCGCATGGATCAGGCCGCGCGGGAGCGGCCTGGAGGGGTGGGCGAGCCTGTCCTTTTCAAGATCCTTGAGCTCATCCATGAGCCTGAGCTCGAAAAAGAAAAGCACCAGCCCGAACAGGGCGATCCCCGTCTGGATGGGGATGCTGAACGGAGACATCTGGTACAGTGCGGCTCCGCTCCAGCACATGCAGACCGAGAGCAGCAGGTAGGTGGAAAGCGGAAAACGCTCCAGAATGTAGGTCAGCCAGCGATTCCGATGAGCCATGAAGCGCCCTCCTTGATTGAAAGCATGCGATCGATGCGGGCTCGATGCCTGGCATCGCGCCTGATTCTGAGATCTTCGATTCCGCGCAGCCCGGGCACGGCACGGCGAAGCTGCCTCTCGACTCCGACCACACCCTCACCCAGAAGCCACCTGCCTCCGACCTGATCGCGATGGATGAAAGCGCGCGTGTGCCCGAGCACCCGGTAGATCGCCTGTTCGACTTCGAAATCCTCGAGCGGTTGACCGGCGCGTCCCGCGTACCAAAGAGTTCCGTGGCTGTCGGTGCGGATCCGGTCACCCATCGAATGCCAGAGGTGTCCTTGCGGATCGATCCGCTTGTGGATCTGGTTCTCCGGGGTGTCACCCCAGTACCTTGGGCACACGTGGGGCCCGGAGACCCAGAGGCCGGAGTCTTGCGACTCAAGACGCACCTCCTGCACCGGTCTGCCGAGGGCGAGGGTTTGCAGGCTCCCGGCCTCACGACTCAGGCTGACGGCTTCGCGCGCATCCATCAGGGCCACCGGCTCGGCTTCAGTGCTTCCATAGACATGGCTGAAATGGGCATCTGGAAACGCGGTGAATGCACGCTCAAACAGAGCACAATCAGTCAGCGCGCCACCCACATGAACGGAAGAGAGCGCGTTGAACTCGAGGCCTGAACGGACGGTGGTCTCGAGCAGGCGCTCGAGGAATGCCGGACCGCAGGTGAGCGACGTTGGCCTGAGCGCCTCAGGCAGGGACGCGATCCTTCGAAAGGCGCGGCTGCTCCATTTTCGGTCCATCACCACCGTCGTGCGCCCGAGCCCGAGATTGGCGAGCGCAAAGTTGGCAAAGATGCACCAGTCGACTTCACCTGGCATGAGGTTCGACTCAAAGACCTTCAGTTGCTCGAGCAGGTATCCCTGGGTGCGGACCACACCCTTGGGTGTTCCACCCGAGGTGCCCGATGTGAAAGTGAGGATTCCGGGGAGCTTGGGATCCACCTGCTCGACCTGCAATGCAGATCTGGCATTCGGTGAGCTTCGGCCGGGGTTCAGGACGATCGGAATGGCGCGTGCGGCTTGGATGCGGGATGCCCAGATTCGCCCAAACAGAGAGCACAAAAATGCCTTGGGCTTCAACTGTGAGAGCAGTGCTTCGATCCGGTGGATGGGAAGCCAGGGCTCGACCAGGACCACGGTGCAGCCCATCGACATCAGGGCGATCACCGAAGCATAAAGTTCTACTCCCAAGTCGAGCATCAAGAGGGCCGAGTGGCCCGGGCGCAGGCCCTGGGTCTGGAGCTCCCGCTGAATGGAGGCGGCCAGTGCCGCGAGCTCGCCATAGGTTGCCTGCCGCCCCGATGGCATCCAGAGGGCGCACCTGTCGGGTGCGCGCTCGGAGTGCCGCGAGAAGC
>CAIOHW010000327.1 GCA_903858195.1 Oligoflexia bacterium
CGCCCGAGGCAACGGCCTCGTCAAACCACTGCTCAAACTGGATCAATGGATTCTTTCGCGTCATGACGTCGAGGATCTAGCAGCAACCGGCATTTTTGGATATTCGGAACACCATCATGGCACTCACCTACACGCAGCCCCCGACCGAAAAACAGCTTGGATCCCCGGCCCCGGATTTCAACCTTCCAGGTGTCGACGGCAGGCTGCACGACCTCTCCAGCTTCCGGGAGGCTCGCGCGCTGGTCGTCATTTTCATGTGCAACCACTGCCCGTACGTGATTGCCGTGCAGGAGCGGATCAACGAGCTTGCCCGTGAATACACAACCCGGGGGGTCAGGGTGGTGGGGATCAATCCCAACGACCCGGTGAGGTATCCAGATGACTCGATGGAGGCGATGAAGCTGCGGGCCCGCGAGCAGGGCTACGTGTTTGACTACCTCCAGGACATCACGCAGGAGACGGCCCGCGCCTATGGAGCGGTCTGCACGCCCGATCCGTTTGTGTTTGAGCGGGTGGGGTCCGAGTTTCTGCTGCGCTACCATGGCAGGATCGATGACTCCTGGAAGGACCCTGCCCGGGTCACGCGCCGTGAGCTGGCCCAGGCGCTGGACGCCATTCTTGGGGGCCGGGCTGTCCCCGAGGGGCAGAGCCCCTCCATGGGGTGCAGCATCAAGTGGCGCTGATCGGGGACATCGGCCCCTCGGCCGAAGTCGTTTGACGCGGCTCGCGACAGAGGCGAAAATAGGGCTTTAGGAGCCAGCGACCCGCTTGAAGGCCAATCTTTCACGCCTCTACAAGGCGCTTACGTTTTTTTACATGGCCTTTCCGGTCACCTACCTCGTGGCTGTCTCGACCCTTTTCCTGATTCCGGGTGTGGAGCTGACCAAGGTGCTCCTGCAGCCGAGCTTCTATCTGCTGAGCCTTGCCGGGATCATCACGGGTTTTGGCCTCTGGGACGTGCGCCGTTGGAGCTGGTATGCCATGCGGGCGATGAGTCTTGCCATGGCCTACTCGTCGGTCGTGCTTCTCGTCCACTACGGGCAGACCGAGCAGCCCATACCGGCCTTTTTTGGATGCATCCTCCTGATCTGGCTGCTCGATCGGGGCATCTCGAGCGAACTTCGGGTGCCCTATTTCATGCCCCAGATCACCTGGTGGGAGAGCAATCCGCGCTACCAGATCCGCTTTCCTGTCAGGGTGATCGGGCCGCGAGGTGAGACCATTGAAGGGCAGATCCTGGACCTCTCGCTTGACGGATGCTTCATCAAGATGCGTCCCGAGCTCTCGGAGCAGTCCGAGGTGACGGTTGAGTGCGAGCTCTTCGGAAAGTCTTGGAAAAGCCCCGGGGTGGTGGTGTGGCAGACCTTTGGGGCCGTGACTTTTCCTCGTGGACTCGGGATCAAGTTTTGCCCGCTTGAAAAGCAGTCGCGCCGCGCACTCAAGGCTGCCACCATCCGCACCCGCAGGCTGGATGCCCTCTATCGGCGTGGGCGATTTTTGATGGCCGAAGAAGACCTCAAGAAGACCGTCGACAAACTCAGGGCGCCCATTGGGCCGCCCCCGAGGGAGTGAGCGCCATGGATCTGGATCTGGCCATGTCCCGCGCTCTCGAGCTTGCCGCCGAGGCGGCCTCCAGGGACGAGGTCCCCGTGGGTGCCGTCATCCTTCGGGACGACCGGGTGGTGGGGGAGGGCTTTAATCAGAGGGAGATTAAAAACGATCCGATGAGCCACGCAGAGCTCGAGGCCATTCGCCAGGCCTCGTCTGCGCTCTCGAGCTGGCGTCTGGAGGGTTGCACCCTGGTCGTGACGCTTGAGCCCTGCCCCATGTGTCTGGCGGCGCTGCAGCAGGCGCGCATCGCACGGGTCATCTATGGGGCGAGTGACCCGAAGGGCGGGGCGCTGTCACTGGGCTACCGCCTGCACGAGGACCCGAGAACGAACCATCGATTTCCGGTTGAGTTTCGTCCGCGGCAGGAGTGCAGCACCATCCTCACTGATTTTTTCAAAAAAAAGCGCTCTAGTTGAGGACGGGTTTGCTGCTAGCCTCTCGAGGGCATGGCACTCAAACTTCACTTTGCTTCGCTTTCCCTTGGCGCATCCGTTGACCAGCAGACCGGCGGCCTGTCGGTTTTTGATGTCGTCGACGAAATCCGCACCCCCCAGCTGCCGGTCCACCTGCAGTCGCTCGTGATCTCACTGGTGCTCGATAACGCCCGCGAAGAAGAGATGCAGGGCAAGGTCCTGATCCACCTGCTCACGCCCGACGGCAAGCAGAACCTGCTTGGACAGGGCGAGCTCAGCGTTCCTCGCGAGCAGCGCCGACTCAAGGCCGTGTTTCGCTTTGGCGGACTGCCGCTTACCCTGTTTGGATCCCACCGCTTCGTGGTGTCATGGGTGTCAGGCTCTGGCCAGAAGCAGGGCGAGGCGATCCTCGACTTCGAGGTTTCGCAGGTCATGCAGGTGGCGCAGGGCGTACCGCCCGCCGAAAAGCCGCCGCTATCTCACTGAGCGCCGCTGGGGCAGGAGCCCGAGCACAATCGCAAGCCCCACGAGTCCGGCTCCCGCCTGTGCAATGCCCGGAGCAAGCTCCTTGAGGCCCGCCCAGTTCCAGATCGGCTCGGAGGCGATGGCAACGAGGCCCGCAAGAAACAGCAGCCCCTGGGAGATCTCCATCCGCCCCATTCGGCCGGCCTTCATCGACTGCCACCGGTCATAGCGGGTGAGAAGCAGAAGCCCCGGAATCGCAAGCAGCACCGAGAAGATAAAGTACCCATGCCAGCCGAGCTTCTCGGCCAGCACGCCCGCCTGCGATACGAGCACCACGCGCGATACTGCCGTGAGGCTTGAGAGCAGGGCAAATTGAGTAGCCGTGAACTGCCGGTTGCAGATCGCCATCATGAAACCCGAAAGCGCGGCCACACCCAGACCGATCATGAAGTTCTCGACCGTGATGACC
>CAIOHW010000328.1 GCA_903858195.1 Oligoflexia bacterium
CTGTGGGTCGACCCAGGCGGCCTTGCGCGTCTGCCAGTCGATGATGAGATAGACGAGGTTTTGCATCGGTCCGATCTCGAACTGCGCAAGCGGCGTATCATGAACCCTGGCGGGAGCGCTGGCGGGCCAGCGGCTGAGGTTTGAGCCCGGAAGCATGCGTCTTCCTATCACTGTGGCATCGCCTTGGCACTGTCCGTTCCGAATGGGGGCCGTTCCGCTCAAGGCGATACAAGACTCGGTCGAATCGATTCGACGCATCTGGGTCCTCGAACGAGAGATCGTGCGACTGCGCGCCGCACAGGAGCTGCGGCGTCGCGTGATGAGATCGGCTGCCTGGGTGCTTGCTCTCTTTTGCATGCTGCAGGCACTGGCGCTTGCCGTGTTCTGGGGAAGCGTCGGCATCATGCAGAGCGGAAAGCCACTGGGACTGGTGGTGGCGATGACGAGCGGACCGCTGCTCGTGGCAGCCGGCGTTCTGTCATGGGTGGGCCGGACAGGGGGGAGGAAACATGGTTGACGTTCCGAGTCGCGAGGACCTCGAAACCCTCGAGGAGGAGCTTGAGAACGAAAAGCAGCGACTCAAAGACTCCGGCTGCGAGACCCTCGAGTGGTTGCGCGAAGATTTCGCTCCGAGCGAGCTTGCCGAAAAGCACCCGTGGGTGCTGGCGATGCTTGCAGCTGGAGTGGCAGCGGTGCTGGCCGGTGGCATCGGCTACTGGAGCGGCCGGAACTCCCGCGACACGAAAGACTGACGCTAGCGCTTCTGGTCTGCAGCCCAGCTCATGGCATAGCCCGTCACTTCAATTTTGGACGCCGATGGCGTCGCATGCAGCGGGTTTCGCGTGTCGATCATGACGGCGATCTCCTGCGTGTGGGTCTTGTCGGCGGCGTTTTTCGCGGCATTGGGATGCGGACCGTGATGAATGCCCAGAGGATGCCAGGTCACGGCTCCTGCCGAGATCCCCTCGCGCGAAAAGAAGTTGCCCGCGTGGTAGAAGAGCACTTCATCGAAATCGATGTTGCGGTGGTAGAACGGCACCTTCATGGCGCCGTTCTCGCTCTCGAGCGGGCGTGGCAGGAACGAGCAGATCACGAAGTTGCGTGAAACGAAGGTCGTGTGAACGCTCGGGGGAAGGTGGTAGCCCGGGGACATGACGGGCTTGATCTGGTCGACGTTGATCGCCCAGGGGGCGAGATCGCCCTTCCAGCCCGCCGCATTCATGGGATTCCACGGGTAAAAGACCCGGGTCCATTCGCCCTCACGCTTGATGTGAAGCTCGAATTCGCCCGAAGTGTTGCGACCTTCTGTGCGTTCTTTTTCGGGCAGACAGGGGGTGCGCATGACCATGGGGTCGAACTGCGCATGGCGTCCGAGCATGCCGCGGTCCGGAAGCTCGATCTCGCCTGCCGACTCGATGACAAAATGGGTTTCAGGGGCCGCCCCTTCGGGTGCGAACCGAAAGGTCGTTCCGCGGGGGATGACCAGGTAGTCGCCCGTCCGGTAACTGAGGTCGCCGTAGTCGGTTTCGAGCGTTCCCGCTCCTTCATGGATGAAGCGCACTTCGTCACCGTCGGCATTGCGCGCAAAAATCTTCATTGCTCCGGCGAGCTTGGCGATGCCGAGCCTGACGTCATGATTCTCAAGGAAAAACTCGGCCTGTCCGTGCGGAGCCCCGTCGAGCTGGATGGCGGTGTAGGCGCGGGGTTTGAGTTCACCTTCGATGCGAATCCAGCCGGTGGGCGGGTGCCGGTGGTAGAGGTGGCTCGTGCGGCCGAAGAAGCCGTTTCTTCCGTGCTCCTCTTCGTAGGTGCCCTCAGGGGTGTGTACGTGCGCTTGTGCGGAGACGGATCCCTGGGACCATCCAAATGCAGAGGAGAAGTGCTTGTTTCTGGCCATGGCGCTTGGATAGCACGCGAAGGGCGCAAAACGAAGAGGGCCCCCATCCGGTGGGAGCCCCGCTCTCGGTTATTCCTGCATGTCTTTGAACAAGCCGTCGCCGCGCACGTAGTAGCTTGCCGTCATCTGCGCGGTATTGAGCACCGTCTTGACCGTCGCGTCGATCATGAGTTCGGCTCCCGCCACCGGGTTTTCGAGCGTGCCTGCGTTGGTGATGCTCGGGGTTGAAGCGGTCACGTCCAGGGAGTAGCCCCAGGCGACGTAGACGTACTCGGGGACGATGGTGACGGCCTGCAGGTAGCGGCCTCGGCCGTCCAGATGTCCGCCCGGGGTATACATCAGGCGGTAGCGAAGAGTGACCACGTTCATGCCGTAGAGGTTCTTGATGCTCCATTCATAGCGCTTGGAGGTGGGTGCTTGCCAACCTGTGAGCTGCTGCCACTCGGCAACCCCCTTGGGGAGGACGTCGGTTCGGTGCAGGTTGGAGTTGTAGATGGGCCTTCCTGCTTCGACGATCTTGTAAATTTTCTGTCCGATGCGGATCAGCTGGTCGAGCTTCACTTCGAGCTGGTCAACGGTATCCAGAAGCGTGAGCTGAGGGGCCTGGGTCTCGGGCAACTCGACGGGAATCTCATCTGTGGGAGGGGAGGGAAGCTCCCTGAGTTCGCTTCGGCCGATCCCGAAGGCGGCCGGGTCGATTGCGGACATCCGGGCTAATTCGGCCTCGTCGTAGGTGGCTGCCAGACAAACGGGCGTGAACAGGACGGCAAGGCTTGCAACTGAGAGCAGGCGTGCTGCGGGTGCGATCTTCATCTCTGTGTTCCCTCGTGTGGTGTTTGACTCTCCCACCCACCGGAGTCTTTCCTTCTGAAGGACTCCACTGGGCTCGAAGAGGCAGGTACCGAGGACTGACTGACCGTTCAAGTCAGGCTTTGGTTAGGGGGCCTTGGGCCTGGAGAGCTCAAAGATTCCAGAGGTTTGGCCGTACTGTAATCCGCCCAGTCGTGAAAGGGGGTTCAACAAGGTTGGGTCAATTCGTCCTTCATGAAGGATCCGGGGGTCGATCTGCACGGCGACGATCCTTCCGATGACCAGAGTCGTCGAGCCCTGCTGGCCGGAGCCGAGTTCCAGTTTTCCGTGCAGCACGCACTCAAAGCTCAGCGGTGACTCGGCCACGCGCGGAGGCTTCACCTTCGATGAGGGAGCAGGCGTCAGGCCCGCTTGGACGAACTCGCTCACTCCGTGTGGAAACTCGGCCGAGGCCTGGTTGATCTTTTCGGCCAGCGACACGGGTGTGGCGTTCACCACGAATTCGCCGAGGGCTTCGATGTTCAGGAGAGTGTCCTTCTTGGAGCCCTTCGAGTTGCGCGTGATCGCAATTGAGAGGCAGGGAGGATCGCTCGAGACCGCATTGAAAAAGCTATAGGGCGCCACGTTTGCCAGGCCATTGGCATCCAGAGTGCTCACCGTCGCGATGGGCCGGGGGACGACTCCGCCGACCAGCAGGCGATACATTTCGGCCTGTCCAAGGGTTGCGGGATCCAAGGTCACCAGGCCCTCGGTCATTGCGACCACTCCAGCATCCGGAGCAGGGGGGCCTCGGCCTTGCGCCGGAGATCCTCGGGCATGGTGAGTTCGGGCGTTTCATCGCGAAGCGCCGACAGGAGCTTATCGAGCGTATTGAGCTTCATGTAAGGACAGTCGTTGCACGCGCAGTCCTGGTTCGGGGGGGCTGCAATCAGCTCCTTGCCCGGTGCCTGCCTGCGCATCTGGTGGAGGATTCCCGCTTCGGTTGCGACGATGAACTTCTGCTTGGGGCTCGCGATCACATGCTTGAGGAGAGCCGACGTGCTTCCGACGAAGGCTGCCTTCGAAAGGAGTGTTGCCTCGCATTCGGGGTGCGCGATGAGCTCGGCATCCGGGTGTTCGAGCTGGAGGGCTGCGATCTTTCGCTCCGAAAAAGTCTCGTGCACGATGCAGGCTCCCTGCCAGAGCAGCATGCTGCGGCCGGTCTCCTTTTCGAGCCAGGCGCCGAGGTTTCGATCGGGCGCAAAAAGGATCGGGCGATCTGCCGGAACCTTGGAGATGATCTTTTTCGCGTTGCTGCTCGTGCAGATGACGTCGCTCTGGGCTTTGATTGCAGCCGAGCAGTTGATGTAGCTCACGACGAAGTGGTCGGGGTGGCGCGCGCGAAGGGCTGCAAACGCATCCGGGGGGCAGGAGTTGGCAAGCGAACAGCCTGCCCGGAGATCCGGGAGCACGACCTTTCGGGAGGGATTCAGGATCTTGGCCCCTTCGGCCATGAAATGGACGCCCGCAAAGACAATGAGGTCTGCCGTCGAGCGTTGGGCCGCTCGGGCGAGCTCGAGGCTGTCTCCGACAAAGTCGGCGACGTCCTGGATGTCAGGGTCTTGGTAGTAGTGAGCGAGAATGACGGCGTTTTTTTCTTTCTTAAGCCGCCCGATCTCCTCAAATGCATCCACAATCTGCTTTGATGAAGGCCTCAACACGCGGGCTCTTTACCGAGCTTGTCTTTATGCTGCAATGCTTCATTTTTGAGTCGAATCTGGGCTTTACCTTTCGAGTCCCGTTGGACTAGGTTTCGCTCCAACTCATGAAGAACTGGAACTGGTTCAAGCGGTCCCCTGTTTTCTCTGGTGCATCCTCTGGCGAGCTTCGCGTCCTGAAACGCGGCCAGGCCATGCGGGTCATCTTCTTTTATCCGGGAGAAGAGGGGACCTACGTCGACAACGCGGAAGTCACGCTTTTCGAGAACGGTCTGGTGCACCTGCGTTCGGCTCTTGAGGAGACGACGACTCATCTGCAGAACTGCGAGATCCTCTGGCGCTTTCGCGTAGAGGCCGAGGACCGGGTGGGGCCGGGTGGAAGCAAGATCCGCCTGCTCAAGCCCCGCACCGAGCTCGAAAAGGCGACTGACCCGTCTCCCGACCCTTCTCCTTAAAAGAATCCCGAAACGCCCTGAGCTGGCTTAAGCTCTGGGAGCGTGCTGCTCCCGCTGCTGCTCATTTCCTGGATCATGCCCCTCTCGGCGCTGGCAAAGCCCGAGCCTTCGGCCAGCAGGGAGCTTCGCGTTCTCACTTACGAGAGTCTGGCTTCAAAAGACGGGCTCGGACCGATCCTTTTTCAGGCGTTTGAGAAACGCTGCTCCTGCAAGGTGCGCGTGCAAGCCGCAGGCGATGCGGGCCAGATCATCTCCCGATTGCAGCTCGAAAAGATGCGCGGGAAGTCGGATACCCAGGTCGTGGTCGGGATCGACCAAACCCTCTGGCCGGTGGCACGAGAGTTTGCCGGGGCTCCGTCGGCTGCAATCCATGTGGCGTTCGAGGGAGTTCCGGAGCTGGCACATTCTCCGACCGGCAAGGGCTTCATCCCCTTTGATTGGGGAGTCCTTGCCTTCATCGCGCGCGATGGGTTCGAAGCCCCAAGATCCTGGCTGGATCTGCTGGCTCCGCGCTTTCGGCGAAAGTTCATCCTGCAGGACCCGCGCACTTCGACTCCCGGATTTGCGTTCGTGTGGGGTGCATCCCGGGTCCTCGACCCCTCAAAATTCTTCGGCCAATTGCAAAGCGCCTGGCTGACACTGGCAGCGGGCTGGTCGGGATCCTACTCGCTTTTTCTCAGGGGTGAGGCGCCGCTGGTCTGGAGCTACACCACGAGCGAGGCCTTCCACCGGGAAGCGGGGGATGGTGACCGTTATCGGGCCGTTCTCTTTGAAGAGGGAAACCCCATTCAAGTCGAGGGCGCTTTTGCCGTCCCCTCGGGCCTCCGCTCCGAAGCCGAGCGCGGCCTGGCGCGGGCGTTTCTCGAATACTTGGTCTCTCCCGAAGTCCAAGCCGAAATCCCGATGCGGCAATGGATGTTTCCGGCCCGCAGGGGCATTGCGCTTCCTGAGTCATTCGCCAGGTTGCCCGCCGCCCGCAAGATCCTCGAGTGGGACCCGGTCACGCTGCAGTTTTCGCCCCTGATCGACCGCTGGGAAAGGTGGATTCGCCAATGACCGGCTGGGTGCAGGCGGTGGCGTGGATCCCGTGGTTGCTTGCGGTGCTTGTGCCGCTGGGTGCGGTTTTGCTCAGCTCTGCCGGCGGGGGGATGGGCCCGGGTGGAATGCTGGATCCATTGCTCGTTTCCAAAGCGGCCTTCACGGTGCTGCAGGCGGGTTTAAGTGCACTCGGCGCCGGGCTCCTGGGTTTGCTTTGGGGCTGGTTGCTCCGGTCTCACCCTCGGTCCTGGCGATGGCTCAGGATCCCTTTCGGAGTTCCGACGCTGGCTGCGATCGCTGCCTGGGCCGGCATCCTTCATGGCAGTTCGCTCGCCTACTCGCTGGAGGCCGTGCTCCTGGTGCATGTGTTTTTCAATGTGCCCTGGGTAGCGCTCTCCGTGGCTCAGGCCTCTGGTTCGGTTCCACGAACTTGGGATGATGCGGCCCGCAGCCTGGGAGCGGGTTTCTTCCATCGGTTTCGGATGGTGTGGTGGCCGGTGCTCGGTCCGGCGTGGCTGGGTGCTGTGATCCAGGTTTTTGGCTTCTGTTCGGGCAGTTTTGCAATCGTGCTGCTTCTGGGTGGAGGGCCTCCGGTCGAGACCCTCGAGACGGCGATCCATTCAAGCGTGAGGGGAGGGGTGCTGGATCTCGGGCTTGCAGCCAGGATTGCCGTCTGGCAGCTCCTGCTTTCGCTCCTCCCATGGCTCGTCGTGCGTGCGTGGTTTCGCGAGGTGAAAGTGAGGGCCCCGGTTCTGCGTCCTGATCAGGGAGCGCGCTGGGCTTCGCTGTTCGCAGCATTCTGGGTGCTTCCGTATGTCTGGTTCCTGAAAGACCTGGGGCCCGGACTTTCGGATCCAGGCCTTTGGAAGGCCATCGGTCCGGCCCTCCTTTTTTCTTTGTCTCTTGCGGCCATCTCATCGCTGCTGAGCGTGATCTGGGCGGCAGCCGCAGTCGTGGCACTTTCGGGCAGGAGCGCCTGGCGCGAGGGTCTCATGCTCCTTCCGGCGGGCGTGAGCACGCTCACCTTGTGCATGGGCTTCTGGCTTGCCTACTCAGGCTGGATCGACCCGTTTGACGGGAGTGTGACCGCACTCGTGGTCATCCAGACAGTGATCTATTTTCCGATCGTGCTTCGGGGCTTTCTGCCGCTTGCGCGTGTGCGGCAGGAGTCGCTCTGGCAGGTGGCGCGCAGCCACGGGGCGAGCCCCTGGAAGGCGTTTTGGTCGGTCGAATGGCCAAGGTGGCGCATGCCCGTCTGGAGTTCGCTCTCGCTCGTGGCCTCGGCAAGCCTCGGAGATGTGGCGGCCGTTACCTTTTTCGGATCCTCGTCGCTGACCACAGCCTCGGCGTTGATCTCGCGCTGGATGGGAATGTATCAATTTGATCGGGCATACGCGCTTGCCGGGGTTCTCATGATGGTTTCACTCGGTCTTTCGCTGGGTCCTTGGCGCATCTCCGGTCGCGAGCGAAACCTTCCTGCCGGCTAAAATTTGCAGTCTTTTCGCTGATCGCTGCTGTGAGAAACTGGCTCTTCTTGGAGGACAAGCCATGTTCTTGAACCGTGAGTGGAACCGCGCGTGGCTTTCCGGATGGGGGCTCTTGCTCATCTGGGTGGTCTCAATCGCCATTCCGGCGCCTGCTGCGCACGGGGCTGGGAACGACCCGGCAGCGGCCATTCAAACGGAGTTCAGGCGAGTCAACCAGGACCTCCTGGAGCAGCGCTTTGCGGAGCGCACAAGCCAGACGATGGATGCACTGATCCGGGTCGCCACCCGTGCCTTGCGAGATCGAGGCTTCGAGCAGGATGCCTCGATCCTTGAGATCGAGTGGCAAGGCTGGGCCAAACGCACCGTTTCGATTCTTGAGCTGGGAGATCATGTGCCGCTGAGCCAGTGGCTCTCAAAGGCGTACCTCAATCTCGAGGAAAAGCTCGGACCCTCGCTGTTGCGGAGTCTGCGCCTCGATGACCTCAATACGCTCAACTTTGCCATCCCCGTGGTCTTTTCGCCGGCCAGTTGGGAGAAGGGGGAGTATCGCCTGCACTTTGTTCCCTACAGCGCGATCATCTCGTACTGGTCCGCTTGGCTCACCTGCAGCTGGGTCAGTTCCGGGCTTTGGGGCTGGTCTTGCGGAAAGGTGGCCGATGTTCCCCGGGTCGTCATGACCCGGTGGCTGGGCCCCAAGCTCTCGGATCAGATCCACGCCGCAGCCCACTCCAAGAACGATGATTGGGGCCAGCGCTGATGTCGCTTGAGCTGAGAGGCTTTCGAAAGAGCCTGCCGGGCCTGGAGCTCAGGGCCGACTTTGAAGTGAAGCCCGGCGAGCGCCTGGTGCTTGCGGGGCCAAGCGGAGCGGGCAAGACGACCCTCTTTCGATTTCTGGCAGGGATCGATCGCGAGGCGGACGGAAGCGTGTTCCTTTTGGGACAGGACATCACCCGCCTGGCTCCCGAAAAGCGCGAGGTCGCGCTGGTCTTCCAGGAACCCATGGTTTTTCCGGCACTGTCCGTAGTCGAGAATGCCGCGTTTGGTCTCCGGGTGAGGGGAGTGGGTGAAAGTGAACGCCGGGAGCGGGTGATTCCCTGGCTCAAGCAGGTGGGGCTTGGAGGCAGGCTTGAATCAGACCCCGAGAGCCTCTCGGGCGGGGAGAAGCAAAGGCTCTCGCTGGTTCGGGCGCTCGTTTGGAAGCCTCGGGCTCTTCTTTTGGATGAGCCGTTCTCAGCCCTCGACCCTTCGCTCCGCGGAGAGCTGGGATCGCTGCTTCTGGAGCTCCATCAAAATCTGACCATTCCGCTTCTGCTGGTGACCCACGACCCTGATGAGGCCCGGCGACTGGGTACGCGGCAGCTTGCCTGCCAGATTTTGTCAGAGACGCCTCGCGTACACGCCTGGTCTGCGGCACGGAACTCGTGAATTTCTCTCGTGAATGTTGACCAGTGCTTGGACCAGCGACTAGATTCAATGAAACCCTTTTTTTTGCAGGAGAATCACCAGTCATGTCTGGATCCGCCCCCACGTTCAAGAATCTCACGGCCCCCAAGCAGGGCGGTCGCATCACGATCGAAAACGGCAAGCTCAATGTGCCCAAGAACCCGATCATTCCCTTCATCGAGGGGGATGGCACGGGTCCGGACATCTGGCGCGCCTCCCAGATGGTGCTCGATGCTGCGGTCGCGAAGGCCTACAAGGGCGATCGCAAAATCGAATGGTTTGAAGTGTATGCAGGCGAGAAGTCGTTCACGAAGTTCAACGACTGGCTCCCCGAAGACACTCTGACGGCCCTCCGTCATTACCTCGTGTCGATCAAGGGCCCGCTCACGACTCCGATCGGCGGCGGCATCCGGTCGCTCAACGTGGCTCTCCGCCAGATGCTCGATCTCTACGTCTGCCTGCGTCCGGTGCGTTGGTTCAAGGGCGTGCCTTCGCCGGTCAAGCATCCTGAGAAGGTCAGCATGACGATCTTCCGCGAAAACTGCGAAGACATCTATGCGGGCATCGAGTTTGAGCACGGCTCCGAAGGCGTCAAAAAGGTTCTCGCCTTCCTCAAGGAGACCTTCCCCAAGGACTACGCAAAGATCCGCTTTCCCGAGACTTCGGGCATCGGCATCAAGCCCGTCTCCAAGGACGGAACCGAGCGCCTGGTCAAAGCGGCAATCGAGTACGCGATCACGAACAAGAGCAAGTCCGTCACGATCGTGCACAAGGGCAACATCATGAAGTTCACCGAAGGTGCGTTCATGAAGTGGGCCTATGAGCTTGCGGATCGCGAGTACGGCGCCAAGGTCTACACCTGGGCGAAGTGGGAATTGACCAAGAAAGAAAAGGGCGAGGAAGCCGCCAACGCCGAAATGAAGGCCGAGCAGGCTGCAGGCAAGATCATCATCAAGGATGCGATCGCCGACATCTCGCTCCAGCAGGTGCTCACCCGGCCCGAGGAGTTTGACGTGATTGCCACGCTGAACCTCAACGGCGACTACCTCTCGGACGCACTGGCAGCCCAGGTGGGCGGCATTGGCATCGCTCCGGGCGGTAACGCCAACTACGTCACCGGACACGCCGTATTTGAAGCGACCCATGGCACCGCGCCCAAGTACGC
>CAIOHW010000329.1 GCA_903858195.1 Oligoflexia bacterium
AGTTCGTTCTGCACGGTGCTCTTGGAGTTGTTGAGAATCCGCTGTTTTTCATCCAGCAGTGACTTCCGAAACCGATTCAGAGTCTTCGTGTCCATTCGAATTTCCCCCCGTCCTTACATCGTTGTTGAAGGGCTTTGCTCCCCCACACACTGGAGAGCCATTCCCTAGATTTTAGGTCCGGTACCACTCGACCTCAAGCTATTTATAAGGACATCTAAGGTCGGTCAACTGAAAGAATTCAACAGTCTAAGATATTCTCAGGGTCGGAAAAACTCGTGCGCCCGTGCACACCCCAACTTGAGGGAAGTTTGAGTTTCCGATACCCCTAGCTTCACAGGAAAACGTCATGGCTCGATCACTTGCTTCGGCAGCCGCTGCACCGGCTGTCATCATTTTGGCTGCCGGTCAGGGAAAACGGATGAAAAGCCCGCTCCCCAAGGTGCTCCACAGGGTCGCAGGCCGGCCCATGATCCTTCATATCCTTGCGGCAGTCATGCAGTCCCGCCCCGAGGCGAACATCGCCGTAGTGGTGGGGCATGGCCGAGACGAGGTGGAGCGCGTGGTTCGCGAATCGGCGATCGTGCCCGTCGAGCAGCTGGCCTTCATCTTACAAGATGAGCAGCGAGGAACGGGCCATGCCGCCCGTTGTGCCATGGACTCCCCCTGGGGTGCTGCGGTGGTGAGGTCCAAGGCTCCCGTACTGGTGCTTCCTGGTGACCTGCCCCTGCTCCCCGTCGCCCTGATTTCGCAGATGTGCGAGGGGCTGGGTCGCAGCGCGACGCTCAGGCTTCTCACCACCGAGCTTTCAAATCCGACGGGTTACGGAAGGGTGCTTCGCCGTGGAAAGAGCGGCCCTGTTCTCCGGATCGTCGAGGAGCGCGATGCCAAGCCGCGGGAAAAGGAAATCCGCGAGGTCGCGACATCGATCTATTTCTTTCAGGGTTCCTTTCTCAAGTCGGCCCTTTCGCGCCTCTCCAACAAGAACTCCCAAAGCGAGTACTATCTCACGGATGTCGTCGAGCAGGCGGCTCGAAAGGCCAGGTCCGGCGCGGGCGGTATTGAAGTTCTGATGTGGTCGGAGTCGGGTGACCTCAGGGGAGTCAATGATCCCTGGGAGCTTGCCGAGGCCGGCGAAATGCTCAACCAGCGCATCATTCGCCGCTGGGCACTCGAAGGAGTGAGGTTTGATTCCCCTCGTTCGACCTGGGTGGAATCCACCGTGCGGCTGGCTTGCGGAGTTGAGGTCCAGCCCAATGTCATCCTTCGCGGCAACACCACTGTGGCCGAAGGGGCGGTGATCAAGGCAGGCAGCGTGATCGAGGACTCGGCAATCGGGGCACGCTCGCAGGTGGGGCCTTATGCCCACTTGAGGCCGGGGTCCGAGGTGGGTGAAGCTTCCAAGATCGGAAATTTCGTCGAGCTCAAGAAGGCACGCATCGGATCCAAGACCAGCATCGCGCATCTCTCCTACCTGGGAGACGCCGAGGTGGGCTCGCGCGTGAACATCGGCTGCGGTTTCGTCACCTGCAACTATGATGGCAAGAGCAAGCATGTCACTCGAATCGAGGACGATGCGTTCGTGGGAAGCGACTGCCAGGCCGTTGCTCCGGTGACGATCGGCAGGGGTTCTTACATCGCTTCAGGCTCGACGATCACCAAGGATGTCGAACCCGAGGCCCTTGCATTTGCAAGGAGCCGTCAGGTCAACAAGGCGGGATATGCCCGCCGCTACAAAGGAAGCACCTAGAATGTGTGGAATTGTCGGATACGTGGGTTCTCGCCCTGCCGTTGATGTAGTCGTGGGCGGGCTTCGAAGGCTGGAGTACCGCGGCTATGATTCGTCGGGTGTGGCGCACTTCTCAGGCTCCCGGATCGAGATCACCAAGTCCGAGGGCAAGCTCCAGAACGTAGAGACCCTGCTTAAAACCGTCTCGACCGCGCCGGCTGCCCGATGCGGGATCGGTCACACACGCTGGGCCACGCACGGAAAACCCACCACCCAAAATGCGCATCCGCACCGTACCGGACACGTGGTGCTGGTCCATAACGGCATCATCGAGAACTACCAGGAGATCAAGCAGCAGCTCGTGGCTCGGGGGCACAAGCCTGTTTCCGAGACCGACAGCGAGCTCTTCGGATTTCTCGTCCTCGAAAAGATGGACGCCGGCAGGTCGATGCTCGATGCCGTCCGCGAGAGTTTCCTCGAGGTGCAGGGGGCCTGCAGCATCGTGGTGATGAGTGAAAAGGAACCGGGTCGCATCGTCGGTGTCCGAAACGGCGCCCCGATGGTGGCTGCAGCTGATCCCCAGGGGGGCGTGATCCTCGCAAGCGACGCGCAACCCATCCTCGAGTACACCCGCGATGTCGTCTTCATGGAGCATGGGGACCTGGTCGTGGGCACCGAAGCAGGACTTGAGTTTCGCGAGCTTCAGTCGGGGCGTCCTGTGGCGAGGCCCACCTCCCGGCTCGATTGGACCCCGGGTGCACTCGATAAGCAGGGTTTTGACCACTACATGCTCAAGGAGATCCATGAGCAGCCGGCCTCGATCGTCGACACCTTGAATGGCGTGCTCGACCGGGCTCGCGCCGAGTCCTTTCCGCTTGCGGCACAGCCTGCAGTCGAACTGCTGGCGGCGGCTAAACGCATCACGATCGTGGCCTGCGGCACGGCCTGGCATGCATCAATGGTGGGCAAGTACTGGCTTGAGCGATGGATGCGGGTGCCCGTGACCGTCGAGCTCGCAAGCGAGTACCGCTACCGAAATCCGGTGATCGACCCCGGAATGCTGGTGATCGGGGTATCGCAGTCGGGTGAGACGGCAGATACGCTTGCCGTCATCCACGAACTCAAGAAGCAGGGAATCGCAACCCTTGCGATCACCAATACGCGCGGCAGCTCGCTTTCGCGCGAAGCACAGGCCACCGTATTTACCAGCGCAGGGCCTGAAATCGGCGTTGCGGCGACCAAGACCTTCACGGTGCAGATGCTTGCACTGCTTTGCTTTGCAGCCGCCATCGGCAAGCAGCGCCTGGATCCCGCAGGGCGGGCCGAGCTCGAGACGGTCTTTTCGCAACTGGTGCGCATCCCGCACCTGCTCGAAGAATATCTTTCCTCCCCCCTGCGTACGACCGTTCAGTCGATCGCGCGCGAGATTCAGAGGTCGAGGGGCTTTTTCTTCATCGGACGCGGGACATCTTATCCGCTCGCGCTCGAGGGCGCTCTCAAGCTCAAGGAGATCGCCTACGTGCATGCCGAGGGCTATGCAGCCGGCGAGCTCAAGCACGGACCCATTGCCATGATCGACGGTGAGATGGTGGTCGTGGTGCTTGCTCCCACTGACGCCTGGCGAGAAAAGACCGTTTCAAACCTCGAAGAGGTCAAGGCCCGCGGAGCTCGCGTGATCGGCGTGGGTCATCCGGCTGACGAGATGCTCAAAAAAGTGTCGCACCACTGGATCCCGCTCCCTGGGGCCGAGCTCCATGAGTCGCTGCTGCCTTTCGTGCTGACTCCCGTGATCCAGCTTTTGAGCTACGAGCTTGCCGTACTCAAGGGCACGGATATCGACAAGCCCCGCAACCTTGCCAAGAGCGTTACGGTCGAATGATCATTGCAGTCCTCCACGGGCTCCTGGCCGCAACCGGCGTCGCTCTGACCATGGGTGTGGCCGGTGCCGGAGCCGCCCTGCAGCTTGGCGGAGGGCAGGCCGCATCCACCCTGGGGTGGCTCGCCATCCTCGTCATGTTGGTCATGATGGGTCAGTGGCTTCATTCCCGCGGGCGGACAACTCCTTCTGAGTTGAGGCTTGAGCAGTATGACGGCACCGCTGACCTTCTGATCCACCTGCACTCCCCGGCGCTTCCCGATCACTCCACGCGCTGGGCATTCAGGGGGCTTGCAAGCTGGATTCTGACCAGCCTCGGTTTTGGCGTCGGGCCCGAAGGGGGGGCCTCGGAGCTCGTACAGTCCATGGCCATGCGGTTTCGCACGGCAGCTCTCAAGTGGTCGGATCTCAGCCGTCGATCGGACGCCGCGATGGCGCTCTCGGCCGGGATCTCCGCAGCGTTCGGCGCGCCGTTCGCGGCGGTTCTCATTCCCTCGGAGCTTGCGATCGGAGGACGGCTGCTCACCTCGGTACTCGCCGCACTGTCGGCCTACCTCGGCATGGGCTATTTCTCGAGGTTGCTCTCCAAGCTCGGCATCCCGGCCCTCGGGTACCGTGAGCGGCTCGAAGGGATTTGGGGGTTTCGCCTGCTTGACTGGCGTGAATGGCTGGTGGCTCTGGTCATGGTCGTGCTGGTTGCGCTGATTGCCTCGGGCATGCTCGCGGGCCTGAGGCAGGTGAGGCGTTCTGCGCAGGTCATGGCCCGCGGCGTATCCTATCGCATGACGATTTTCGCAGGAGTCCTGCTGGCTTCGCTGGTGATCCTGGCGCCCCAGTTCTTTCTGCCGCTTCCCACTCTTCTCGAACAGGTCGTACGCAGGGAGCTTCCGTTCGAACAGCTTCTCGGCCTTGGCGGCTTTCTGTTTCTGACTCTTCTGGCGATCGGTGCAGGCATGGGCTCGATGGGCATCTGGTGGCCAACCTGGCTGCTGGGAGCCACGGTTGCGGCCTGCCTTCTTTCGCTTGCTCCTGCAGGCTGGGTTTCGCGCGGCTTCCTGCCCAATGCGGCTCTGCTGGGTGCGGTGGCTTTTGGGGCTGTGTGGCTCAAGGCTCCGATCTCTCTTGCAGTGCTGGCATTCGAGTTTACGCAGAACGGTACACTGCTGCTTCCCTGCCTCGTTTCGGCAAGCATCGCTCGCTGGATCTACTTCAGGGTGGGTGAGTCGGGTTGGATCGATCAGTTGCTCGTGTCCAAGGGCTTTCCGATCCAGGAGGGGCGTGCGGTGGCCGTATTGCAGTCGCTCAAGGCCCAAGACGCAATGGTTCGGAATTTTGAAACCGTCGATGAGCGCGACTCCGTTCGGAGCTGCCACGAAAAGATCCGGAGCTGCCATTATCCTTTTCTACCTGTCGTGGATGGGCATGGGCGCTATAAGGGGCTTCTGACCGTGGATCTCATCGAGGAGGTCTTGTTCTCGCAGGACTCAGAGGTGCGGGGCTCCGGCGCAGGAAACGGGCCAGAGCATG
>CAIOHW010000330.1 GCA_903858195.1 Oligoflexia bacterium
CGAGCCTCGCCTCGATGCTGGCCAAGGACCGCTTCCTGCCGCGCCAGCTCGCAAGCCTCGGTGACCGCCTGGTGTTTTCAAACGGCATCCTGGGCTTGAGCTTTTTTGCTTTCGTGCTGATCTGGTTCTTTGAAGGGGATGTGCACCAGCTGATTCCGCTCTACGCAATCGGCGTGTTCCTCTCCTTCACGCTCTCGCAGTGGGGCATGGTCGTGCACCACCTCAAGCTCCGAAAGCCGGGCTGGATCTCGGGGATCGCCATCAACAGCGTCGGCGCCGTCACCACGGCAGTCGTGCTGGGAGTGGTGGCCATCACCAAGTTCACCCACGGCGCCTGGATGATCATCGCGATCATGCCTTTTATCGTTTACGTTTTTACCCGGATCCACGCCCACTACATCGCAGTCGGGCGTGAACTCTCGCTGATCGGAGCCAAGCCCCCCAAGGTGCTGGCCAAGGTCAAGCACACCGTGATCGTACCGATCTCGGGTATCCATCGGGGTGTGATCGATGCACTTCGGTACGCCATTTCAATCTCGGATGACGTGCGCGCCTGCTACGTCGAGATTGACCCGGTCACCACCGAGAGGGTGAAGGAAGAATGGATGAAGTGGGCTCACGAAGTGCCGTTCGTGGTACTGAAGTCGCCCTACCGCTCGGTGATCCGCCCACTTCTGGAGTACATCGACGACGTCGCCCAGTGCACCCATGACGAAATGGTCACGGTGATCATCCCTGAGTTCGTGACCTCGAAGTGGCGCTACAACCTGCTCCACAACCAGACGGCACTTCTGATCCGCACCGCCCTGATCTTCAAGCGCGGCAAGGTGGTCACGAGCGTCCGCTACCACCTGCAGAGCTAGGTGCGCCCCCACCAACCGCTGAAGTTGGAGATCGCCTGCCGTGCCATGGCTTCGCGAAGGGCGTCCTTCTTGAGCTCTGCTACGCCATCAAAGAACATCGGGTCAAACAGGCTGAAATTCGCATTCTGTGGCTGGTAGTTCTTTTCATCTGATGCCGTGACAAACCGAAGCAGTGCGCCCATGGCCGTGTTGGCGGGAGGCGCCGAATGCGAAAGGCCCGCCACCCGCTGCGCTACGAAGTTTGCGGCAAGCAAACCGCAGGCGGCACTCTCGAGATAACCCTCCACCCCCGTGATTTGCCCCGCGAGATACACGAGCGGATGCCCCTTGAGCGAAAGATCCGGCCTGAGCACGCGCGGCCCGCACACGTAGGTGTTGCGATGGATTGAGCCCATCCGCAAAAACTCGGCGTTTTTGAGCGCCGGGATCATCTTGAAGATCCGGCCCTGCTCTCCCCACTTGAGCTTGGTCTGGAACCCCACAAGGTTGTAGGCCGTGCGGGCGCGGTTTTCGGGGCGGAGCTGAACCACGGCGTACGGCCTGCGGCCCGTGCGCGGGTCATCCAAGCCCACGGGTTTCATCGGGCCAAAGCGCAGGCTCTCGCGCCCGGTCGCACAAATCGCTTCGATGGGCTGGCAGCCCTGAAAGAATTTTTCTTTTTCAAAGTTCTTGGGCGGGACCTTCTCGCCTGCAATCAGTGCGTCGATGAACGCCTCGTACTGCGCCTGATCCATCGGGCAGTTGAGGTAGGCCTCTTCGTCACCCTTGTCGTAACGGTTGGCTAAAAACGCGCTCTCCATGTCGATGCTCGAGGCATCCACAATGGGC
>CAIOHW010000331.1 GCA_903858195.1 Oligoflexia bacterium
CGAAGAAGGGCCCGAAGAAGGGCCCGAAGAAGGCGTGCGCACTTCACCCGTATTCGACGGATAGGGCGTCTCATTGCTGATCATCGGCGGCACGGAAGGCTTTGCACCTGCAGGCGTGAACCAGCCCAGTTCCCAGCCCGTGGGAGTGTAGACCGAAGCCACGAGCCTGCCATCCGGAGAGGGCACGGGGAACCAGGCGGCCGACTCGACGTTGGTCAGCGCCTGGACCGAGGAGATGCCGGAATCCAGTCCCATGCGGTAGAGGTTGTCGATGCCCGTACGATTGGACGAAAACACAATCGTCCGATCATCCAACCAGGCCGGGAAACGATCGAACGTGAGCCCTCTTGAGCCTTGCTGGGTGACCAGATCGCGCGCCTTCCAAGGCTCACCCTCACTTGCTCGCTCAAGCAGCACGAGCTTTTCGAATCCTTCGCCATCCAAGTGGAGCGAAAAGATGATCCTGCGACCATCCGGCGAGAGCCTCGGAGTTGCAGCCCTACCCAGAAGCTCGGGCACGAATGCCTGCTCAAGGTCCTCGAGGGCGTACTTGCCCGAACGGTCACGAATCAGGCGCGCCGTGGCGACTCCCACTCTTCCGGGCGAGCTCACGGTAAATACGATGCGCTCTCCGCGAATATCGGGATCCTTGGCCCGCAGTGACTTCACGCCCTTGGGCAGCTTGAGCGCATCACTCCTGCCGCTCGAAAGCTCATGCACCCAGAGCTGGCTCATCGTGCGGTAAAGGCCTTCGCGCTCCACCGTACTGAAAACCACAGCCTCGCCTCCTGCAGTAAACGCAACGGAGCCGCCGCCGATATTCTCGATCAGCCGGCGTTCGGCCTGGGGAGAGTTTTTCTTGGAAAGGTCCCGCAGAGCCAGCACGGGCTGTTCGTCGTAGCGCTCGCGACCATAGGCCAGCCACTTTCCATCAGGAGAGAACGCCGCACGAAACGACTGCACATTGCCGCTCGAGATCCACTCGGGGTCGGTCCTCCCTGCCGCCTCAACGGCAGCCGCTTCCTGTGCCGAACGAGTGCTTGCCTTGGATGCCCAGCTCTCCCAGATCGAGGGCCAATCGCGGCCATCGGTAGCCTCGGCATAGCTGCTGTACATGAACGGAATCGAGCCTGCGCCCGCAGATGACAGGCTTCCCAAACGGGTCGGATCGCCCGCACCGATCTCGTTCATGAGCTCATGCCCAAAGAAATAGGGCACTTCACCGCCCGGAGGAATGGTGCGATCTCCCGTGATCTGGCCGATTCCGAGGCCTCCCTCCGAGGCTGGCTTGAGCATGCCGGCGCGCCACACGCCCCTGCGAAGCATGCCGTAGTACGAGCTTCGGCCGCGTCCGGCAGTGGTGTACGAAGTCTCGAGCGAGACGGCCAGTCCCTCAAGCATCCAACGCTGCCAGAGCGAGTTCGGGCGGATGGAATCCCCCATCACCCAGCGCAGCGGAACATAAAAACCCCGAAGGATGTCCATGTTCAGGATGTGTGCGTACTCATGAAAGCAGAGCATCCGGAACCAGTCATCGTAATGGGCAATGCTCATCCAATTGTCAGGCGGAGTCGTCCAGAGCACCATGCCGAGCCGTCCCACTGCTCCGGCAAGTCCGTTGGCGAAGTCGCTGTTGTCGAGCATGACGACCTGGGTGCGATGAAGGGGTTGCCACTTCATGACGGGCGCAAGCACGCGGTGGGCGTCCTCGAGATGACGTGCGGCAAGCCTCGCAAGCTCGGCGTGATCTGCATTGTGGGTGATCCTGAAATGTGGCGTCACCAGAGTCTGGTAACCCGCGCCAAACGGGTCAAAACCCAAGCGCTCGCCCAAGCCCTGCGCAAAACCATTGCCCGAAAGCGCCACTCCCAGTCCGAATGCCAAGCCCACGATCAGTCTGCGCATTTCTCCACCTTTCCTTCAAATCCATCGGCAAGCCGGACAGAAGTGCCAGGCTGAATTTCGTTTTTACGAACCATCGCAAGCCTTGCGCGACCGGCGTCATCCCTGAGGAGCGCAAGCCTTCGAGGCGGTGCCCCCTGGGTCAGGATGCGCTCGATGACTTCCTGTCCGGGGTAGCAGCCCTTGCCCTGTGCGATCCCATCCAGAAGCCCCACTTCAAGCGGGATGACGTCAAAATCGAGTTCGCGAGAAAACCACGGCCTCACCGCCTCGGTCCGCCAGAGTTCAAGATCTCCTGCGGTTGCCGGGGCCGTCCCCGGCTGCCCGGCTCGCAGAGTCGCAAGCTCGGCCGCGCCTCCCCACACCGTCCACCAGGGCCTGCCAAAATCCCGCGCCCCGTGCGCGATGACTGCGACACTGGAAGATTCAATTCCTGCAGGGAGCTCATTAAAAACCCACAGGCACTCCTGCTCGATGGGCGACGAAAGCTCCTGCCTCTCGGCAAAGGTGTACTGCTCGACCGACTCGGCAAGCGCCCGGTCCCATTCGCCCTGGGCTCCTGCCTCATACTCGAACAGAAACTCTTCGGGACCCGTGCAGGCGATGTGAAAGGCAGCCCTCACCCTACCGGTTGGCGTCAAAATGAACCCCCAGCTCGCAGGCGCACCGGGCTCGAGTCGCCTGGCATCCACGGTCGTCAGGCGATGCAGAAAATCACGCGCATCCGGGCCTGAAAGGCGGAGCGCCGTCCATGAAAAGCCGAGCCTCGCGGGCTCTGCAAAGGTAAACATGAGGGGCCGGAAACTAGCAGCAATCCGTTGCCCGACCAAGGGGGATTATGCGAAGGTCCGGGGACTTATGGAAACCACTCAAGCCACCTCTTTTGCCAAGCCCTATGCAGGCCAGAAGGCCGTCATCCTCGGTGTCGCCAACGAGCGAAGCCTTGCCTGGGCGATCGCCCAGGAACTCCATCGGGGCGGCGCGGAGCTGGCCTTCACTTTTCTTGGCGATGCGCTCGAACGCCGGGTACGGCCGCTTGCCGAGAGCGTGGGCGCGACGATCATCGAGCCCTGCAATGTCTCGGACGACGGCCAGCTCAACGCCCTCTTCAACAAGCTCAAGGAGCGCTGGGGCGTGCTCCACCACGTCATCCACTCGGTTGCCTTTGCCAACCGCGAGGACCTGGACGGCCGCTTCATCAATACCTCGCGCGCGGGCTTCATGACGGCCATGGATGTCAGCGCCTACTCGCTCGTGGCCTGCGCCAAGTTTGCCGAGCCGCTCATGACCGAGGGAGGAAGCCTGCTCACGCTTTCGTACTACGGCGCCGAGAAGGTGGTGCCGAACTACAACGTGATGGGGGTTGCCAAAGCGGCCCTCGAAGCCTGTGTGCGCTACCTCGCCTGGGACATGGGTCCGAAAAAGATCCGCGTCAACGCCATCTCGGCGGGCCCGGTCAAGACGCTTGCTGCCGCAGGGATCCGCGACTTCCGCACGATGCTCGCTACGGCCGAAGAAAAGACCCCGCTCAAGGAAACGATCGAGCAGGATGATGTCGGCTATCTCGGCGGCTTTCTCTGCGGACCGGGCGGCAAGCACATCACCGGCACCACGATGTACGTCGATAGCGGCGCACACATCATGAGCTGAGCAGGCTCGACCACCTGAAATGGCCTGATGCAAGCGCCGGGATTTCCACGCACCGAACTCCATCGCCACCTGGACGTCTCGATCCGGCTATCGACACTTCACGCCTTGGCGCAGGATCGGGGACTGGTGGCGGCATCGACTTCGCTTGCCGCATTTTCCGACCAGATCCTGATTCGCGAACCCATGAAGGATCTGGCCTCCGTGCTGGGCTCATTCAAGATCTGCCAACTCGTGCTCGATCGACCCGAGGTGCTCGAGCGAGTGGCGCATGAGGCCTGCGAGGATGTTCGCGCCGAGGGAACTTCGGCTGTAGAACTTCGCTTTTCACCCACGTTCGTTGGAGAGTTTGGAAAACTCTCTTGGAGCGACCAGCTCGATGCGTTCGAAGCCGGAATCCGGCGCTTCCGCGACAGCCTTGGGCCTACCGAGAGCTTTGATGCAGGACTCATCTGCATCGTCAGCCGAGACTACGGCGTCGAGGCAGCCGAGGAGACGGTCGACTTTTTTCTCAAGAACGAAGGCAGGTTCATCGGACTCGATCTGGCCGGCAACGAAATCGGATTTCCAAACCGCATGTTCGAGGGCGCGTTTGCTCGAGCGAAACACGCGGGTGCCAGGATCACGATCCACTCAGGCGAGGCGCTCGGACCCGAGACCATCTGGTCTGCGATCGAGGGTCTCGGAGCCCGCAGAATCGGACACGGAATCGCGGCAGTTCGTGATGCCGAACTCATGGCCAAACTCCGCTCCGATGACATCTGCCTGGAGGTCTGCCCGACCAGCAATTGGCTCACGCAGGTGGTACCCTCGCTCGAAGCCCACCCCCTGCCCCAGCTGCTTCGAGCCGGAGTTCCGGTCTGCATCAACACCGACGACCCGACGCTCTTTGGCAACAATCTGCCCCATGAAATCGATATTTCTAAACGATTTCTGAGACTTACGGACGCCGAGGTATCTCTCTGCTTTGAGCATGCCCGGCGCGCAAGCTTCCTGCCCCAAAGCGCCTGCCCCTAAAATAGGGCTTGCGGGGCTGCTCTGGAGGCCCTATAAGTGGCCTCGTACCGCGCGTTCCCTCTTCCCCCCCCCCACACACACCGAAGTGGAGCGCGTGGAAGTAAAGGACTCTCAGGGTTAGATCCTGAGGGTCCTTTATTATTTCTACCAGGGCCAGATCTGCGCGAGCCACGGCGAAAGCATGGGCCTGAGCTTCGCGAGAAACCGATCATAGTCAGCTCCGAACCAAAACCGCGGGGCCACAAAGAGCGACAAAAAGAGATAAGCCAGCAGCGTCCAGAACTGGAACACGAGCCTGCGCAGGATCGTCCTGCACTTAGGCCCCATCCAAAGCCGGAACACA
>CAIOHW010000332.1 GCA_903858195.1 Oligoflexia bacterium
ATGGTGGCGCTGAATCCGCAGACCGGAACGCTTCGCTGGAAGGGCGGCCATGAGGTCGCAGGATATGCGGCCCCGATGGTGGGAACCCTTCTGGGAGTGCGTCAGGTGGTGAACTTCATGGCCGACGCCGCCGTCGGGTTTGATGCGCAGAGCGGCCAAGTGCTGTGGCGGCATCCGCTCAAAACAGCCTTCGCTCGGCACGTGATGACTCCGCTTATTGTCAACGACCGGGTAATTCTTGGGTCCCATCAAACGGGCCTCATGAGTCTTCAGTTCGCTCGCAACGGTGAGCGCTGGTCGGTCTCCGAGGTCTGGAACTCCAAGGAAGGCGCCCCCAACTTCTCCAGCCCGATTGTCGTCGGAGACCGCATCGTGGGGCTTGGAGCGCAGCGCGAGTTAGTGTGCCTCGGCATCGATGACGGGAAGGTCCGTTGGACCCAGTCGGGCTGGATCACAAGTGCCGCCGACAAATCCCACGCCGGATTCATCGCCCTCGGCGGCACGTCCGTGCTCATGCTCACCGACAGTGGCGAACTCATCTTCTTCGATGCCGGAGCCACCGCGTGCCGCGAGCTCGGTCGGGCCCAGGTGTGCGGAGTGAACTGGTGCAATCCTGCGTTATCCAACGGCCGCCTGTACCTCCGGGATGGCCTGCGCAATGCCGGACATTGGACGTGCGTCGACCTAACCCAGTGAAAGTCTTTCCAGCGGTACCCGCGATCCTGGCGCCCTCCCGATCGATACCGTCTGCACGGATCGCACGGCGGTCGGATAGGACGGCGATCTTGCGAATCCTCTGCGATTGACTATCTTGAAGAAGATCCGCGTTGGATGCATCCGGATGCATCCATTTCCGGGTTTTGAGCGGATAGACAAGCACCATGCACTTCGATCACCCACCGTCTCGAGAGTCTGAGAATCAAAAACCGGCAAACAACATAACGGTTCGACCCGTTCAGTCGCTTTTAGTGCCTGTGCCCATGAAACCCATCCGCTCCCTTCCAAGGGGATTCCTCAGCCTACTGTGCCTCCTCCTCGGTGCCCTGACCCCCTTCGGACTGCAGGCGCAGACTCCCCAGGATTTGGGGCGCGCTATTCAGGTGTTTTTCACCGCACCGGCGGTTGCCAACCAGCCCTCTTCAGGCCCCCTGAAACTTGAGGCGGTCGCCATCGATCCCCTCGGTGGACCGATTACCCAAGTGGAGTTCCTGGCCGATGGTCAGGTGATCGCCCGGTCGGACCGCAGCGGCGATGTGTTCATCGCCGTGATCGGACTCAAGGTATTGCATCAGGCCGTCTGGGAGTCACCCACCCCGGGCCCCCATGTGCTGGAGGCGCGCGCCGTGCAAAACCAGAAAATCTTGGCTACGTCGGCACCGATCCGCGTAATCATCGGCACCGGCCCCCTTCCCCCTCCAGTAGATCCCCCCGTCAGTCCCATTATCCCGCCGAATCTCCCGTCCGTGGACTTGAGCGCCCTCGACCCGATGGCCATGGAATCCGATCCCAAGGATTTGATGACCTTGGAATTCCGCCGGACCGGCGACGTGTCGAAACCCCTTCGGGTG